>DASQFE010000604.1:0-5181 GCA_035633295.1 Ilumatobacteraceae bacterium
GCAAGCGGGAACCAGGCGATGGACGGCATGGTCTGCAGGCCGGTGATGAACGACCCCACGGCCGAGCGCACGACTCTCGAGGACGAGACGAGACTGCCGACGACGACCCCGATCGCGAGGGCGAGCGTGAACCCGTATGCCGCTCGCTCCAGTGTCGTGACGAGCGCAGTCGCCACCGTTCCGTCCGCGATGAGCTCGCCCAGGCGCCGGAACACCGTCGCCGGTGGCGGCAGGACGTACTCGCGCCGCCAGCCCGACCAGACGACGAGCTGCCAGATCGCGAGACCGATGGCGACGGCCGCCACTTTCGGCCAGACCTCCAGCCACACGGCTCGGGCAGTGATCCGACGACGTCGGGGCAGCGCCGCGGTGACCGCGGCGCTGTCGTCGAGCATCGGCTCGGGCGAAGCGACGGGGGCGGAGTCAACGGTGAGCATGAGCCAGCACGTCCTCGCGCAGGTAGTCGGTCACGGAGGCGGCGAGGGTGGCGACGGCCACCGAATCGATACGTCGAGGTCGCTCGATGGCGACATCGAACTGTGCGGTCACCCGTCCCGGGCGGGGCGACATGACGACGATGCGATCCGCGAGGCGGGCGGCCTCGCGCACGTTGTGGGTCACGAACAGCACCGTCAGGTTCTGGGATCTCACCAGAGCGTCGAGTTCTTCGTGGAGCACGTCGCGAGTCATCGCGTCCAGCGCGCCGAACGGCTCGTCCATCAGCAAGATGTCGGCGTCCTGGGCGAATGCCCGGGCCAGCGCCGCCCGCTGGCGCATCCCGCCGGACAACTGGTGCGGCCGCTTGTCCGCGAACCCGTCGAGATGGACCGTCGAGATCAGCTCTCGTGCGCGAGCCTTGCGCACCGCTCGACCGACGCCTGCGAGGCGCATCGGAAGCTCGATGTTGGCAGCAACGGTGAGCCACGGGAACAGCGCCGACTCCTGGAACATCATCGCGACGCGCCCGTCCACCTCGATGTGACCCATCGTTGGCGTGTCGAGACCGGCGACCAGATTCAAGATGGTCGACTTCCCGCACCCCGACGCACCGATGAGGCAGACGAACTCGCTGGATTCGATCGACAGGTCGACACCATCGAGTGCGACGACAGTGTCGCCGCCGGCACCGAAGGTCTTGCCGACACCGCTCAGCTGGACGATGCTCACAGCCCCTTCACCTCCGGATCGCCTCGTTGCGCGAGTACCTCGTTCAGCAGCGCGAGGTCGTAGATCCCCGGGACAGTGAGGTCGACCGGCTCGAGCAAGCCGACGGTCACCGCGTCGTCGGCGGAGCCCTGCAGCGAGGAGGCGATGGGGTCGAGCGTGAAGGTGAGGTTCTTCCAGGCGCCCGCGATCGTTTCGGGGCCCAACCGCTTCGTCGTGATCCGCTCGATTCCGGCGTTCACCGTCTCCTGCGCCGCCAACGGATCGGCGTTGGCGATGTCGATGGCTTCGCCGAGACCCGCAATCAGATCGCCGATCACGTCGGGGTGCTCGTCGAGGAACGACGTGGCAACGATCAGGTGGGTGGTGACGAACTGGCCGTCCGGCCAGAGGTCGGCCTCGTCGACGAGCACCTTGCCGCCACCCTCGAGCACGAGCCGGGTGGCCCATGGCTCGGGCACCCACGCTCCGTCGAGGGCTCCGGACTGGAACGCCGCCAGCGTGTCCGCATTGTCCTGCGGGGTGATCGAGACGTCTCCCCCGCCGCTGGTGTCGGTTTCGTAGCCCTGTTCGAGGAGCCACGCTCGCAACGCCACGTCCTGGGTGTTCCCGAGCGACGGGGTGGCGATCTTCGCACCGGCCAGGTCGGCCGGAGACTCGATGCCTTCACGAACAACGAGCGAGGCTCCCCCCGAGGTGGTGCCCGACACGATGCGAATCGCCTCGCCGTTGGACTTCGCGTAGGCGTTGATGGCCGGGTTCGGGCCGATGAAGCTCGCATCGAGGGCCTCGGAGAAGATGGCCTCGACGACCTCGGTCCCGGCATTGAAGGTCTCCAACTGGAGTTCGACGCCGTCGCCCAACGCCTCGGCGAACACTCCTTCTTCCACGCCGATGATCGCCGGGGCGTGGGTGACGTTCGGGAAGTAGCCGAGGCGCAACGTGACGGGTTCGGAGTCGGACGTCTCCGGTACGGAGCTGGACGTCTCCGATGCGGTCGCATCGGCGGACGGTGCCGTGCTGTCGGTGGCGGCGTCGTCGTCGCTGCCGCAGGCTGCCGCGAGGAGGACCGTGCCGGCGAGGCCGAGGGCGAGCAAGGTGCGGGACGCTGGGAGCCGTGACATGCCTGGCAATCTACATAGTGGTAGGTAATTTCACAATATGGTATTTCCGATTCATTGAGTCATGTATTGGCCGAGCCGACTGGGAATGCAAGACTCCGGGGGTGTCCTCGACCGCCTCCAGCCCAGCCAACCGGTCGGGCACACAGTCGATCGAGCGGGCCATCGCGGTACTCGAATGCCTCAGCGCTTCGGAGATCTCCCTGTCGCTCACCGAAATCTCCCGGCATGTCGGATTGAGTGCGAGCACGACGCACCGGTTGCTGCGGGCGCTCACGCAGGCGGGGTACGTCGACCAGGACCACTCGACGGAGCGATACGGACTCGGCATCGGCGTGGCCGTGCTCGGGCAGCGGGCGATCGAACGGTCGGGATATCAACTGGCCCGCCCGGTGCTCGCGGGGCTGTCCGAGCGGACCGGCGAATCCGCGAGCCTCGGGGTCAGGCGGGGCGCCGAGGTCGTCGTGCTCGATCGCATCGCCGGCCCGGCCCCGCTGCGGTTCGACCATCCGGCGGGGGCCGAACTCGCTGTCCACGCGTCGGCGATGGGCAAGGTGCTGCTCGCGTTCTCCAGTGCGTCGATTGCCGACGAGGTGCGGGCACTCGACGTCCTCCAACCATTCACGACCCGGACCATCGTGGATCGAGAAGCGCTGGCAACCGAGCTCGCCGATGTCTTCGCCCGCGGCTATGCAACGAACAGCGAGGAGCGGTATGACGGGGTGTCCGGCATCGCCGCCCCGGTGCGCTCACCCACTGGCCATGCTCACGCCGCCGTTGGCCTGCAGGGGCCCAGCCTTCGGCTGAATCCGGTAGCGCTCGCCGGTCTCGCACCACTCGTGCAGGCCGCCGCCGATGAAGTAGCTGCAGTCCTGATCCCACACTGACGCGGCGCTCGCACGACCGTCACCTCCCATTGTCCGGATTCCCGGAAGCGGTGTCACACCAGCGATGGGGATTGACTCCCGGGACGCCTGGAGCCGGTCGGAAGCGACATTGTGACCATGTCGGTGCCCGCGCGCTGATGACGGACCGTCACGGTCACCTCGGCGCCAGGCGCTGCAGCGATCAGCCAGCTGCAGGTGGTTCGATCCGGGGTGCCGCTCGCACCGAGACGCACCGATGACGAGCCACTGAGTTGCCCGAGAGAGCGCCGAGCCGACCCGTCGAGCACACGCACGCCCGGCCCCTCGAGGTCGGCCACGATCGGGCGAACGAGGTCGTGGGTGGCCGCATGCGCGGTGACGGTGGTCGGCAGGAAGCCCGTGTTCGCGACGCCGACAGTCACCCGCCACGTCCCGTCGCCGACCGCCTCAGCGGCGGTGTGTCCGACGTGCAGGCAGGGGGCGGCGAGGGCTTGCGCAACCGCGAAGTCAGCGTGACGGTCGACCTCGCCACACAGCATCGAGTGCGGCGGATTGGTCCATGAGTGGAGATGGTTGAAGCCACCGAGCTCCACCAAGCCCAGTTGCGGATGCTCGAACGGGTACCAGTCGACGAATCCGCGGTCATCGTCGTCGCCCAACTGGTCGAGCCACCGAGCGACAGCGAGGCGTTCGTCGTCGGTCGGGCCGGTGTACCAGAAGTGGGTCGACTGCTTGTGTCCGGTGGCCGCCAACACGATGTCCCAGAACTCGGTGGTCCAGCTGAAGACGCCGAGGTGTTCGTACGCCCAATCGTCGGATGCGCCACTCATGGTTTCCGACGTGTCCCAGGTGAAATCCTCGTACAGCGAGTGCGCCGGGTAGCCGGTGAGCTCGGTGCCGATCGCCGCCAGCTGGTTCCATGTCCACAGGTCGCGTGGTGGCAGCTTCGAGTCGGGTGACGTCGATGACGGTCGCAGGAGCACCCCGCCGCTGGTGTGGAACGCGTTGAAGCCGCAGATGTTGGGCCGCGCCACCATCGCTCGGACCAACGAATCGATCTCGGGTTCCGACAGCGGATGGTCGCCGGCCCCGGGGATCTTGCTGCCCCACCCGGCGGGGAAGTTCCGATTGAGATCGAGTCCCTCGGGCGCCCGCGGCGCCGGAATGGTGAAGCCGTCGAAGTCCTCGATCAGGCCTTCATCGAGAACCTGAAAGCGCGCCGTGCCCTCAGCGACCCCGGCCGGGGGCACAGGGATGAGCACCCGGGCGTCGTCGGGGTGGGCAACCCAGGGGCCGTCCGGATCGGGGAATCGCATCTGCAGGATCCGGCCGTCGCCGTCGACGTCTTCCTCGTGCAGACCGGGCCAACGATGCGCGTCGGCGAGAGGCCACGGCCGCACGCTCGAGCGTCGAAAGCGCGGACGGTCGGCGAGCACCCATTCGGCACCATCGGGGTTGACCCGCGGAACGACATAGAACGTGCGCGTGCGAAGGGCCCGGGTGATCGTGTCGTCACCCGATCGGAATCCGTCGACGAGCCGATGCAGGACGCGGCACGCGGCCACCGTTGCGGTGAGCTCGACGGCATGGATGCTTGCGTCGATCCAGTGAGCGGGCTTCGTGTCGTGGCTGCCGGTCGACGCGTCGGTCACCGTGACGAGGAACAGGTCCCGACCCTCGTACGAGCGGCCGTAGGTCTCCACCGTGATGAGATCGGGGTTCGCCGCCGCCAGCTGGTCGACCCATCCGACGAGTTCGTCGTAGCGCAGGTATCGGTCGAACTCGTACTCGATCGGGTTGGCCACGTCGGCAGACTACGCGGTGCGGTGGCGTCCCGATCAGCCGTCGGACGAGGCCCACTACGGTGATCCACCATGATCGACCGATCGCTCGAACTGCCAGATGGCCGCACGCTCGCCTTCACCGAGATCGGCGCAAGCGGCGCGCCCGTGGCGTTCTACTTCCACGGAACGCCCGGTGGACGACTCGAACTGGCGACGCTCGATCAGGCATTCGCCGAGGTCCGTGTG
>DASQFE010000605.1:0-7247 GCA_035633295.1 Ilumatobacteraceae bacterium
CCTCGCCAAGCTCAACGTCGTCTACGTGATCGTCGGCCACTCCGAGCGCCGGGAGATCTTCGGCGAGACCGACGAGATGGTGAACCGCAAGGTCGCTGCCATCCAGGCGCACGGAATGACACCGATCATGTGCTGCGGCGAAACGCTCGCCGAGCGTGAGGCGGGGGAGACCGAATCGAAGGTGCTCGGCCAGATCGAGGCCGGTCTGGCGGGTCGCACGAATCAGCAGATCGCCTCGCTCGTGATCGCCTACGAACCCATCTGGGCGATCGGCACCGGCATGACCGCCACCTCCGAGGATGCCCAAACCGTGTGCGCCGCCATCCGGGGAAAGATCCGCGACCTGTGCGACGACGCAACCGCCGACGCCGTGCGCATCCAGTACGGCGGGTCGGTCAAGGGCACCAATGCCACCGAGCTGATGTCGCAGCCCGACATCGACGGCGCCCTCGTCGGCGGTGCCAGCCTCGACCCCGACGAGTTCGCCAAGATCATCCAGTTCGAGAAGTGATCGAGTCGAAACGTCACGTTTGACCCGGCACCGTGTGACGGTTGACTTTTCACACAGCGGAAACGTGGCGGCTACCGCCGGGTAGACAGCACTGCTAAGGTCTGGCGATCTTCGATCACTGGGAGGGGATCGGAGTGTTGGTTGTGGTTGAACGATGGCACCTGCCAGGCGGTTCCCGCGCCGTTCACACCCTCCCGATTTCATCAGTCAATCCAGGAGGACACCACGTGAACACGACTCGACGAGGACGCAAAGTCCTTGCTCTTGCCGCCGCCTCCGCCATCATCCTCGCAGCCTGTGGCAGCGACGACGACAGCGGATCCAGCGACAGCACACCAGATGCAACTGAGGCCCCAACCGATGGGACCGAAGCCCCAACCGATGGCACCGAAGCCCCGACGGATGGGACCGAAGCACCCGACACGACCGAGGAAGCGGCTGGGGAGGCTGTCTTCCGCATCACCTACGAGCTGTCCGACACCGCAGTGTGGAACGATGGTTCCCCGATCACCGTTGCCGACTTCCAGTGCACCCAGGACGCAGTCATCAACACCCCTGGCTCGCTGAACACCCAGGGCAACGACCAGATCGTCTCGATCGCCGAAGGAGAGTCCGACAAGCAGATCGTCGTCGAGATGTCGGTCGTGTACGCGCCCTACAAGACGCTGTTCGGCAATGGACTGCTGAAGGCCGACGAGTTCGAGGACTGCAACGACGTGTCCACCGACTTCGCCGAGGGCATCACGTTCTCGGGTCGTGAGTGGTTGCTCGAGGGCTGGTCCGCCGAGGAACTCAGCTATGTCCCCAACCCCGGCTACACCGGTACGCGGGTCCCCCAGACCGAGCGCATGGTCATCGTGCCCGCCGAGGACGGCACCACGCTGATCAAGTCGGGTGCTGTCGACTTCATCTTCCCGCAGGCCTACACCGGCATCGACGAGGAACTGAACGATCCGAACGTGGCATACGATGCAGCGCTCGGTGGTTCGTACGAGGGGCTGTACTTCATGCAGGTCGACGATGATCGAGCTGGAGCGTTCTCTGACGATGACTACCGCAAGGCGTTCGCTCAGTCGATCGACCTCGACGGTCTGTACAACCAGATCTACGCTCCGTTCGCTCAGGGAACGCCGCTGTTGACCTGTGGCCCGATCGCTCCCGGACCGTTCTGCGATCCGGCAACGTTCGCCGACACCTACGACCCCGAAGGCGCAGCGACATCGCTCACCGACGCTGGTTGGACCCAGAACGCCGAGGGCCTGTGGACCAGCCCCGACGGCGAAGTCCCCCAGGTGCGTTGGATGGTCAACACGGGCAACACCCGCCGTGAGAGCGCCCAGGCCTACCTGATTCCGTTGTTGAAGGAAGCCGGCTTCGACGTTGTCGCCGACAACTGTGAGGCCCTCCCCTGTGTGTTCGAGACCCGTCTGCCGGGCCTCGACTACGACATGGGGATGTACATCAACACGGTGTCGCCAGACCCCACCTATCTCACCACGTGGGAGTGCGACCAGATCCCGACCGAGGAGAACGAGTTCCAGGGTCAGAACCAGCAGGGCTGGTGCAACGAGGAGGCTTCGGTACTGCTCGCGGAATCGGACGAGGAGCTCGACGAGGAGTTGCGAGCGACTGAAATCAAAGAGGCCATCGCGTTCATGCGCGAGGACTTCTTGATGCTGCCGACGCTGCAGTTCCCCAACATCGGCGCTTACCGCACCGACAAGGTGGCCAACACGCAGGCTGAACTGGCGAACTACCGGGCTGTCAACGACTGGTACCAGTGGGAAGACGTCGACGGCGATGGCAAGATTGTCTTCGGCGCCGAGCAGTTCCCGGCACCCGACTGCCCGAACCCGATCACCGAGTGCGCCAACTCGTCGTGGTTCGTGTGGTTGACATCGTTCGCTGTGCTCCCGGCACCGTTCGACTCCACTTCCGATCAGACCTACGAGATCTCCGAGATGCTGGCCAGCGAGCCGGTCGCCGAAGAGCTCTGATCGTCAACACCATCAACTGACGTGAGTAGGGGCCGGACGGGTTCTGGCCCCTACTCTGTCATCCCGGTTACATCTCCGGATCTGAGACCAACGCATGCTTCGATTCATCGTCAAACGACTGCTCTGGTTGATCCCGACCGTCATCTTCGTGACGTTCCTCGTGTACGTCGCAGTTCGGATCGGCTGGAATCCCGTCGCGTCGTATGAACGAGCCAACCCTCGGGCTTCTGACAAGAAGATCCAACAGTACATCGAGGTGAACGGCCTCTATGAAGGCTTCAGCGGGTACGTCCGTGGCTATTTCGAATGGCTGTGGGCATTCATCCAGGGACCCGACCAGTGGCCCCGAAGCATCAAGGGCAGTGGTGAGGTCTGGCCCACGCTTCGGTACTCGTTGTTCAACACGCTTCGCCTCGCCGGTACCGCGGCGACTATCGGTATCGGTATCGGCTTGTTCTTCGGTGTCGTGGCCGGCAAGCGTCCCGGCACCTGGATCGACAGCTTCGTCAACACAACGGCCTTCTTCGTCGGCTCGATCCCGCCGTTCGTCTCAGCGATCCTGCTGCAGCTCGCCTTCGCGGTGCAGCTCGGCTGGCTCCCCGCCGCCGGGGTCTACCCACCGGGCAACGAGGGATTCAACCCGTGGTTGATGAGCAAACACATGCTCCTGCCGGTCGCCGTGGTCGCGATCCAGACCATCGCCGCCTACACCCGCTACATGAGGGCGTCGCTGCTCGATGTGTCGTCATCGGACTATCTCCGCACGGCTCGCGCGAAGGGCATCAGCGAACGTCAGGTGCTCCGCGGCCACACCATCCGTAACTCGCTCATCCCCATTGCCACCGTTGTCGCGATCGACATCGGTCAGCTGCTTGGCGGGCTGATCATCACCGAGAACATCTTCAACTACCCGGGAATGGGCGTGTTCTTCATCGACGCGGCCAATGCCGGTGACTTTCCACGCTTGATGCCGTTCCTCGTGATCATCACGATATCGGTGCTGATCTTCAACCTGCTCGCCGACCTCTCGTACGCCTATCTCGACCCAAGGATCAAACTTGACTAGTTACCAGCCAGTCCACGAGAGCCGTGAATTCGAGTCCTTCGACGAGCTGTACGAACTGTCGGAGGCGGAGGGCCTCGACGTCAAGACGCTGACGCCGCGTCAGCTCGCATGGCACCGCTTTCGTCGCCACAAGGCGGCGATGGTCTGCACCGTGATCTTCGGGATCCTCGTGATCATGGTCGTGTTCGCGCCGGTCTTCGCTCGATACGGCGTGAACGAGCCGGTCTTCGAGATCTCCGAGCGTCCCAACCAGTTCCTGCCGCCGCAGTCAGCGGCGTGGTTCGGCACCGACGACATCGGTCGCGACATCTACTCGCGGTTGCTCTTCGGCATCCGGACGTCGATCTTCATCGGTGTCGCGACGGGCCTGATCGCTACCGTGGTGGGCGCCACGATCGGTGCCGTGTCCGGGTTGCATGGTGGCAGGGTGGATGACGGGATGATGCGGGGAACCGACGTGTTTCTCGCGTTCCCTTTCATCGTCGCCGTGATCGTCGTGCGCGAGTTCATGGGGGGACTGACGTTCCTCGAGCCGATCGTCGGCGACAAGTCGTCGGTCCGGTTCATCATCTTCCTGCTCGCCATCTTCGCTTGGATGGGCGTGGCTCGGTTGGTGCGTGGCCAAGTGCTCGCCTTGAAGGAACGGGAATTCATCGAAGCGTCACGAGCAGTGGGCGCGTCACAGACTCGCATCATCGTGTCGCACCTGCTCCCCAACTCGATCGGCCCCATCCTCGTTGCGTTGACCCTCACGATCATCGGCGCGATCGTCGCCGAGTCGACGCTTGCGTTCTTCGGTTTCGGTCCGCAGCCGGGTACCAATGGCACATCGCTCGGCAACCTCGTGCTGCTGTCGAGGGCCGGCGCCACGCAGGGCAACTGGTGGCTCGTGGTGTTCCCGTGTGGCGCACTGGTGCTGTTGGCGATCTGCATCAACTTCATCGGTGACGGTCTTCGTGACGCATTCGACCCGAAGATGGACGCCGCTTCGTGAGCGATCAGCGGGATCCGGTGTTGTCGCTGCGCGACCTGCGTGTCGGATTCGACACGCCCAATGGGATGGTGCAGGCGGTGCGTGGGATCGATCTCGATCTGCACGCCGGCGAGATCCTCGGCGTGGTCGGCGAGAGTGGGTCGGGCAAGTCGGTCACGTTCCTCGGCATGCTCGGGTTGTTACCGAAGTCGGCGAAAATCACCGGCTCGGCGAAGGTGAATGGCGTCGAACTGGTCGGTGCATCCACCAATACGATGCGGTCGGTTCGCGGGCAGCAAGTGTCGATGATCTTCCAGGATCCGCTCTCTGCCCTGAACCCCGTTCATCGGGTTGGTGATCAGATTGTCGAGATGATCCGTTCCCATCAGAATGTGTCGAAGGAGTCGGCGGCTGCGACGGCGATCGACCTGCTTGGTACGGTCGGGATCCCGCAGCCCAAGGACCGCACCAATCAGTATCCGCACGAGTTCTCGGGTGGGATGCGTCAGCGTGTGATGATCGCGATGGCGATTGCGAACGACCCCCAGATTCTGATCGCCGACGAGCCGACGACAGCACTCGACGTCACCGTGCAGGCGCAGATCCTCGAGGTGATCGATCGACTGCGCGAGGAGATGCGCATGGCTGTCGTCATGATCACCCATGACCTTGGCGTGATCGCCCGCATCGCCGATCGCGTCCACGTCATGTACGCGGGACGCGCCGTGGAGAAGACTGATGTCGAGTCGTTGTTCGCTGCTCCGACGCATCCGTATACCGAGGGTCTGCTGCGTTCGATCCCCCTCCTCGGGCATCAACGGTTGCTCCCGATTCCTGGAGCACCACCCAACATGTTGCGTCCGCCGAGTGGGTGTGCGTTCCGGCCCCGTTGCCCCTATGCCCTCGACGCGTGTGCAGGTGACCTTCCCGAACTTCGTCCGCGTGGGGCTGCGCAGTCCGCGTGTATCCGTGCAGACGAGTTGACGCTCGGGGTGCTCGTATGACGTCGGCGGACGGAGCGCTGCTGCAGGTTTCGGAATTGACCAAGACGTTCGAGGTCAAGACGACAAAGGGCCTCCGGGCGGTCAAGCTGCCCGTCCAGGCAGTGTCGAGTGTCTCCTTCGACATCAAGGCCGGTGAGACGTTCGGTCTGGTCGGCGAGAGCGGCAGTGGTAAGACGACGGTCGGACGCTGTCTACTGCGGCTGATCGAGCCGACATCGGGTTCGGTCGAGTTCAAAGGCATCGACATCGCCGGCCTGAGCCGCAAGCAGATGCAGCCGGTGCGGCGTCAGATGCAGATCGTGTTCCAGGATCCGCAGGCATCGCTGGATCCTCGCCTGACGGTCGGCTCCGCGATCGCCGAGCCGCTGCGGATTCAGAAGATCGAGGGTGACCACAAGGTTCGAGTGGCAGAACTGCTCGAACTGGTCGGCCTTTCGCCCGATCATGCCGGCCGGTTCCCGCACGAGTTCTCGGGCGGTCAGCGCCAGCGTGTCGGCATCGCCCGGGCGCTGGCGCTCGATCCGGAGTTCATCGTGCTCGACGAGCCGGTGTCGGCGCTCGATGTGAGCATCCAGGCCGGGGTTGTGAACCTGCTGCAGGACCTGCAGGAGCGGCTCGGGTTGAGCTACCTCTTCATCGCTCACGACCTCTCGGTGGTCCGTCACATCAGTAAGCGGGTCGCGGTGATGTATCTCGGCAAGATCGTCGAGATCGCCGAGTCGGATGATCTGTACGAGCGTCCGTCACACCCGTACACGCGGGCGCTCCTGTCGGCCGTCCCGGAGGCAAACCCGACGACCGAGCGGACGCGACAACGCATCATGCTCGAGGGTGAGGTGCCGTCGCCGATCGATCCACCCAGCGGCTGTCGGTTCCGAACCCGCTGTCCGAAGGCGCAGGATCAATGTGCCGAGGAGGAGCCCGCGCTGATCGATCGTGGTGCCGGGCACCCCGTCGCCTGTCATTTTCCCGAGGACGTGTCGGTCGAGATCACGTCGTCGATGGGCTTCGAACCTTCTGTCTGACCGGTAGGATTTCCGACCGTGCGCGAAGTCATGCTCTACCTCACTTTGGCCCTCAACGTGGTCTCGATGGGCGCGTTGATCGCCGGCATCTTGATGCACAGTGGTCGTGGCGGCGGTCTGTCTGACATGTTCGGTGGCGGTGGCGGAGCAGCCCTTGGATCGACGGCGGCCGAGCGGAACCTGAACCGGATCACGTTCGTGTTCGCGCTGATCTGGCTCTTCACGGTCATGGCACTGCCGTTCCTCTACGAGTAATCATCGAACGGGTGGCGCTGAGCGCCGAGCGAGATAGGGTCTGAGACCCACACACCACGTCGGAGTGGCGGAATGGCAGACGCGCTAGCTTGAGGTGCTAGTGCCCTACTAATGGGCGTGGGGGTTCAAGTCCCCCCTCCGACACCACACAACCAGGGCAAAAGCCCTGGTTGTTGGCTTTTTCGGGGGGCCTCCAAACGTGGAGATCGGCCGTTTGTCCGCGATTTGTCAGCAGCTCGAAATTTCGGGATCTTCCTCGGAGTGATCCGGGCGCGTCGAGTCGCCTGCGCCCGAAGCTCTCGATTGCGAATCGGCCGTAGTCGGAGCAGAGTCTCCGGTGGCCACGCTCCGTGTTGATCTCGTCGCCGGTCGCATGGGGGCGGATGGTCAAGTGCGCTAGCGCATAAGGGCCGTGA
>DASQFE010000606.1:0-4049 GCA_035633295.1 Ilumatobacteraceae bacterium
TACAGCTACCAGGTCGGCCAGACCGGCAAGGTCGTCAAGCCGACCGTGTACATCGCTGCGGGCATCTCCGGTGCCACCCAGCACATGGTGGGCATGAAGGGCTCGAAGAACATCATCGCGATCAACAAGGACAAGGAGGCACCGATCTTCGGTGTCGCCGACCTCGGCATCGTCGGCGACGTGCACAAAGTGCTCCCGCAGCTCCTCGCTGCCCTCGCCGCCCGCTCCTGACCCTCCCCCAATCCGACCGAAAGACCGGAAATTCGGAGCGAGCGTTGCGCTCAGCGCAACGCTCGCTCCGAATTTCGGGTTTCAGGGGGGTTTCAGGTGGTGTCGGAGGCGACGATGGCCCAGGCGACCGATTCGTCGGGGTCCTCGACGGCGACCTGCAGCTGCCAACCCATGGCCGGCTCGTGGGCATCCCAGCGGACCCAGTTCAGCTCGGCTGCGAGTGCGCCGAGTTCGTCCGGATCGAGCGGCCACTCGTCGGTGAGATCGCCCAGTGCGGCGAGCGTCCACCACGCACCGAATCGCCCCGCGGCGGCGCCACGGCGGCGTCCGTAGGCCCCACCGCTCGCTCCGGCCCAGGCCAGCCAGGCAATCGCAGTCGCCGGGTCGAGATCGACCACCCTGGCCCGCCGGAGCCCCAATGCGCCGAGCGCTCCGGTGATGTCACCGTCGACGCAGACCACGTCGACCCGACCGTTGGAACTTGTCGTCCATGGCTCGACGAGCTGTCGCACGGCGTACTCCACGTCGTCGTCGAGCACCTCTGCGGGAGTCGGTTCGATGGTCTGCCAGTCGTCGGGGAGGGCGGGCATCGGGAACTCGGCACCGGCCTCGGTGTAGGTGGCGAGCGCGTAGTCGGGCTCCCATGCCTGCAGTGCGAGCGGAAGGTCGAGAACCTCGGGTAGATCGTGGTCGTCGACGATGTCGCCCCGCATGACCCGCTCGTGAGCGACGAACGCGGCACGCGGGCCACGATCGAGGACGGGGGAGAGGTCGTCCCACGTGTGGTGTTGCGCCGCGACTTCTGTGAGTGGGCCGATGGTGAACCGCCCGGAGAGTCCATCGGTCTCGTCGAGCACGGCGCCGACGTACTCGGGTTCGCCGAGCAGCGCGAGCCGGTACTCGGCCAGGGTTGCCGCCGGCCAGAGTTGACGACCGGTCGCCACGGCATGGCGTGAACGATCCCGAACTCGCAGTAGGCCGTCCCAGTCACGGTCGCTGCACCGATCGTCGATCATGCGGACGAGGCCGTCGAGGTCGGCGCGGTGGATCAGCTCATCGAGTGCAGCATCGGCTCGCCCGTCCACGTCAGACCAGCGGCCACGGATAGCGTCGGCCGCTCGGATCGGTCGGGAAACGACGGTGGGTGACGCACCAGGCGGCGCGACCCGCAAGTGCTTCGACCTCGGGTTCGGCGAGCAGCGTGGCGATCTCCAGCGGTACCCGCTCGCACAGTTGGCCGACGCGTTCGAGCAGATCGTCGTCGATCGGCTCATCGCCGAACTCCCAGATCACGGTGCGCAGCTTGTAGTCCGCCGCGAAGCACAGGCCGTTGTCGATGCCCCATACGGACGACGGCTCGCCATTGCCGGCGGGGATCAACAGGACGTGCCCGCTCTTGCGGTCGGTGTTGTTGGCGAGGATGTCGAGCAACGCCATCGCCCGCAACTGGTCGTGGACCTCGGGGTGGTTCTCGTGGATCGTGAAGTAGTGCTGGCTGTGGTCGGCCGTGACGAACCACTGCACCGAGCCTTCGCCGAGCGGGCCGTCGCGCAATACCGTCGGCGGCACGACGTGCAATCCGAGGTGTTCGCTCAGGAGATAGGTGGCCACCTCGCGGCGGTGGAGACCGGGCTCGAAGTCCCACAGTGGGCGTTCGCCCCGCATCGGTTTGTAGATGGCCGGATGACTCGCGTCGTCGTGGGTGACGTGCACAAGGAACGTCGCGTTGCTGCTGTAGGGCATGCGGCCTTCCACCTCGATCTCGCCCTGCAGAAGGTGCCGAATCGGATCGTCGACGTCGTCGACACGCAGTTCGACACCGCGCTGCTCCTCGTCGTCGTCTTGCTCCTCGTCGTCGAACTCGTCGTCGGGCTCGGTCGTGGCCATCAGTTCATCCGGGGACAGGCGTGGCCGTCGGGATCCATTGGAAAGCTGCACCACTGGCATGGCGGCCGACCGGCTTCGACGACGCTGTCGGCGTGGTCGCAGAACGCGGCGGCTTGGCCCCGGCTGAGGTACAGCCGCACGTGACCGCGATTTTCGTCGAGCGGTTCGCCCTCGTCGTCGACCTCGCCGACCTCTTCGAGTTGAATGAGCACACGGTCGTTCGAGCGGTCGTAGCCGAGGCCGATCGGTCCGAGGACGAATGCGGCATCCAGCGGATCACGGAGTTCGAGCGCGCCTGGCATCGGGCGATCCTCCGGCGGTGGCAGATCGGCGAGCACCTTGCGCAGATACTGCACGATGGCCGCGGTCTGCTGCTTCTCGCACTTCACGGTGACGCGCTGGTCGTCGGCGCGAGCCTGGAGCAGGAACGTACGCTCACCAGGTCGACCGACCGTGCCGACCGTGAACGCTGCGACGTCGTCGAACTCGAAAAAGACGCTCATGTTCAGGAGGGCTGCAGGTCGGTCAGTGGGCGTCCGGTCGAGTTGACGGCCAGCACGGCCGGGCCGCCGGGCCCCCAGGTGATGGCAGTAACGGAGGCTGGGCTGATGACGATGCGCTGGAACAGGTCGATGTGGGTACCGAGCGCGTGGGCGACGGCGGCCTTGATCGTGTCGGCGTGCGACACACACACGATGGTGCCACCCGGATGGGCAGCACGTAGGCGGTCGAGCGTCGACACCATCCGGGTCTGCATTTCGGTGAAACTCTCACCGTTCGGAAATCGAAACATCGACGGCGACCGCTGCACGGTCTGCCATTCGGGCAGTTTCATCAGCTGCTTCAACTCGGCGCCGGTCCAGTCACCGAAGTCGCACTCGAACAGTCCGCGATCGACCTGCGTCCGTAGGCCCCTCGCTGCGGAGATTGGTGCGGCCGTCTCCTTGGCGCGTTCCAACGGCGAGCTGTAGATCGCGTCGACCCGTTTCAGCTCCGCGATGCGCGCCGCCGCGATGTCGGCCTGTCGTCGGCCCTCGTCGGCCAGGTGCAGACCCTTGGCCCGGCCGGGGAGCACCTTGCCGGTCGTCGGGGTCTGGCCGTGCCGAACGAGCAGCACCGTCGTGTACGCGGGGCCCGTCGACTTCTTGGTTGCAGTACGCGGGGGAGAGGGTCGCTTCGTGGTGGCCATGGGGTGTGTCCAACCTACTGTCGAGGGCCGTGACTGCGCTCGCCGGACTCGAAAGCGATGTCATCGGCTGCAGGTTGTGCCCGCGGCTCGTCGAGTGGCGCGAGCGGGTCGCCGTCGACAAGCGTGCCGCCTACCGAGACGAGGTGTACTGGGGCCGACCGATACCGGGGTTCGGTGATCCGGAGGCTCGGATCGTCGTGCTCGGCCTGGCGCCGGCCGCCCACGGCGCGAATCGCACTGGACGGGTCTTCACCGGCGACCGCAGTGGCGATTGGTTGTTCCGGGCCATGTATCGGGCGGGCCTGGCCAATCAGCCCGAATCGGTGTCGGCGGATGATGGACTGCAACTCAGCGATGCGTGGGTGACCGCGGCGGTGAAGTGTGCACCTCCCGGCAACACGCCATTGCCCGACGAGCGCGATGCATGTGCGCCGTTCCTGCGGCGCGAGTTCGCTGCGCTCACGCAGATGCGGGTCGTGGTCTGCCTCGGTCAGTTCGGGTATGAGGCGGCGTGTGCACACTTCGGCGTGCGTCCACGACCGAAGTTCGGCCACGGCGTCGAAGTCGATGTGCCGGGCGGGCCCGTGCTGATCTGCTCGTTCCATCCGAGTCAGCAGAACACATTTACGAAGCGGCTCACCGAACCGATGCTCGACGCCGTGTTCCATCGCGCCGTTGTGCTCAGTAGCCTCGAACCGCTGTGAAGACCTCTCGCCGTTCGCTCGCCATCGTTGCCGCTGTT
>DASQFE010000607.1:0-2328 GCA_035633295.1 Ilumatobacteraceae bacterium
CATCGCTCCAGATTCGGGTCGTCTCCTGCGCAGGCTTGTCGCACCGGCTCCCTCCTTGACGTGGTTTCGATCAGGAGGTTCAACGTGACGCAGCTCACGCCCGATGCCCATGAATTGTTCGCTCGCCAGCACGGCGTCGCCTCAGTGGCGCAGTTACTGGCGGCCGGCCTGTCTCGCCGCCAGCTCCGACACCTCGAGCAATCCGGTGCAATCAAGCCGGCGCTGCGAGGCACCTACCGAACGCCAAGTGTCGAGTTCGGCGAGCTGTCCAGATGCGCGGCGGTCTGCCTCGCCCGCCCCGACGTCGCCATTGCGGCACCCACGGCCGGACGACTCTGGGGCTGGCGCCGACTCCCGCGAGATCAACGGATCCACGTCCTGGCACCTCATGCGAGCAATCCCGCCATCGCTCCGTGGGTGGTGCCGTACCGAACCAACGCACGCCACGACGTCGACATCGTTCAGCGACCAGATGGCATTCGGATCACCTCACGAGCCCGGACGGCGTACGACCTTGCCCGCTGGCTCGGACCCGATGATCTCCTTTCAGTGATCGAGCAGGCCGTGCACGACGGCAATCTCACCGACAGCGACATGCTCGCCGTAGCAGTTGATTGGCTCTCGCCGCAGCGGCCATGGGCACGATTGTTTCTCCGCACGCTCGACCGTCGCCTGCCAGGTGGTGCAGCCGAATCGCACCCGGAAGTTCGAGTCGCGGATGCGCTCGCCAGTGCCGGTGTTCGTGGGCTCGTCCGCCAGTACAGCATCGAACTCCCCGGATACGGACGTGCTCGCTTCGACCTCGCCATCGCTGATCTCCGGTGGGCGATCGAGATCGATGTGCATCCACGTCATCGGGAGACCTCAGGTGCCGCGTCCGACGAGTTACGTGACAGCGCTGCCGTCGCCGTCGGATGGACGACCACCCGCATCAGCAAGGATCGCTACGACACCCACTTCAACGAGACGATCGCAGAGATCGCCTCCCATCACACCGAACTCCGCCACCAAATCGCAGGGTGATGAGCGACGAGCCGGCATTCGGGCCGCTCGCTCATCGCTCGCTGGTGGGGACGGCGGCATCAGAGGACGTTGCGGAGGAAGCGGCCGGTGTGGCTGGCTTCGAGGGTGGCGATGTGTTCCGGGGTGCCTTCGCCGACGATGGTGCCGCCACCGTTACCACCATTGGGGCCGAGGTCGATCACCCAGTCGGCTGTCTTGATCACGTCGAGGCTGTGCTCGATCACGAGCACGGTGTTGCCCTGGTCGACCAGTCGCTGGAGCACGGTCAGCAGGCGCCGCACGTCGTCGAAGTGCAAGCCCGTGGTCGGCTCGTCGAGCAGATAGATCGTGTGCCCCGTCGACCGCTTGGCGAGTTCGGCCGACAGCTTCACCCGCTGCGCCTCGCCGCCCGACAGCGTGGGCGCCGACTGCCCGAGTCGCACGTAGCCGAGCCCGACGTCGACGAGCGTCTGCATGTACCGGGCGATCCCCGGCTGGTTGGCGAAGAAGTCGACCGCCTCGGCAACCGGCATGTCGAGCACCTCGGCGATGTTCTTGCCCTTGAACTCGATGTCGAGCGTGTCACGGTTGTAGCGGGCGCCCTTGCACACCTCGCACGGCACGTACACGTCGGGCAGGAAGTGCATCTCGATCTTCAACGTGCCGTCGCCCGAGCACGCCTCGCAGCGACCGCCCTTGACGTTGAAGCTGAACCGGCCCGGCATGTAGCCGCGCACCTTCGCTTCGTTCGTGGAGGCGAACAGCTTGCGGACGTTGTCGAAAACGCCGGTGTACGTCGCCGGATTGGACCGCGGAGTGCGACCGATCGGCGACTGATCCATGTCGATCACCTTGTCGAGCAGTTCGACGCCGGTGATCCGCTTGTGCTTGCCGGCCGACATCTTCGACTTGTAGATCTTCTGCATCAGCACGGGCAGCAGGATGTCGCGCACCAGCGTTGACTTGCCCGAACCGGACACGCCGGTGACCGCCACGAAGTTGCCGAGCGGAATGTCGACGTCGATGTTCGCCAGGTTGTGCTCGCGAGCGCCCTCGATCCGCACGAACTCGAGCCCCTGCGGCCGCCGGACCTCGGGCACCGGGATCGACTTGCGACCCGACAGGTACTGCCCGGTGATCGACTCCTTCACCTTCATGATTCCTGGCACCTTGCCGGAGTAGACGACCTCTCCGCCGTGCTCGCCGGCGCCGGGGCCGATGTCGACGATCCAGTCGCTCTCGCGGATGGTCTCCTCGTCGTGCTCGACCACAATCACCGTGTTACCGAGGTCGCGCAGCCGCGTGAGTGTGTCGATGAGTCGACGG
>DASQFE010000608.1:0-4602 GCA_035633295.1 Ilumatobacteraceae bacterium
GACCGTCCCGCTGCCCTCGGCGAAGTCTTGCAGTGCCCCCACCTGAACGATGAATAAGAACACCGGCGTGATGAGGGCCGGAATGAAGAACTCGGGCTCGCGGAACACGCCACGAATCGCTCGATGGGCAATGGTCGAGAAGTCGTGCCACATCGACCCTCGGGCCGCCAAGGGAACGTACGTGGTCCCGGCGCGTATGTCTGGCGATGTCGTGCTCATGGTGTGGCCTCCTGGCTCGGTGCGTGCTCGATATCGCGCGCAGTGTCGTCCGCCTTGGTGTCGCCGGCGAGATGGGTTCCCGTGACGTGAAGAAACACGTCGTCGAGCGTCGGGGTGCGCAGCGTCAGCGACCGCACGGGCACACCGCACCCGTTGAGTGCCACGGCCACCTGGGCAATGAGACCGGCACCGTCGGGGGTGGCCAGTGCGAGTTCGTTGTTGTGCGTTTGGACCTCGTCGATCCCGTCGATGGCCCGCAGCGCTTCGGCGGCAACGGCGATGTCACCGCCGACCTCGGCCACGATCAGGTCGGTGCCGATGGAGCGCTTGAGGTCGGTCGGCGGGCCCTCGGCCTTGATGAGTCCGTCGGAGATGATGCCGACACGGTCCGCCAACGCGTCGGCTTCCTCCAGGTACTGCGTCGTCAGGAAGATCGTGGTGCCGTGGTCGTCGTTCAGCCGCCTCACCTCGGCCCACACTGCGGAACGACTGGCCGGGTCGAGGCCGGTCGTGGGTTCATCGAGGAACAGGATCTGCGGCCGGTGGATGAGCGACATGGCGAGGTCGAGTCGGCGCTTCATGCCACCCGAGTACGAGTCGACTCGGTCGTCGATGGCGGTGCCAATGTCGACGAGGCCGATGACGGCGTCCATCCGCGTGGCGATGTCGACCTTGTTCAATCCGTACAGGCGACCCTGCAGCTCCAGCATCTCCCGGCCGGTCTGCCTGCCGTCGATCGAGTAGTCCTGCAGCGCCACGCCGATGCGCAGGCGGATGTCACTGGGTTGTGTGGCGACATCGAAGCCGGCGACGGCCGCCGTTCCCGACGTGATGCCGAGCAGTGTGCACAGCATCTTCACCGTGGTCGACTTGCCGGCACCGTTCGGGCCGAGGAAGCCGTAGATCTCGCCGTAGGGAATGTCGAGGTCGATACCGGCGACTGCATCGTTGGTACCGAAGGTTCGTGTGAGGGCGTTGGCCTCGATCGCTGAGGGCATGCCCGTGATCATGCCCGAGGAGCGTGACATTCGCACGGCTCAATTCGTCACGTTTGACCCGGCACCGTGTGACGCGTTCCCCGTTTGCGTGACAGTTCCGTTGGGACGGGCCAACCGAACTGTCACGCAAACGGTTTGGTTCGCGGTATCAGGCTTCGAGGCGGCCGTCGATGATGTGAACGCTGCGGTCGCAGTAGTGGGTGATGCGCTCGTCGTGGGTGACCACGATCGCCGCCGTGCCGCGCGACTTCATCTCGTTGCGGATCAACTCCATCACCTGCTCGCCGAGCTTGGTGTCGAGCGCCGAGGTCGGTTCGTCGAACAACACCAGTGACGGGTCGTTCATCAGCGCCCGACCGATCGCCACTCGTTGACGCTGGCCGCCCGACAGTTGCGACGGCAGGTTCTTCGCACGATCGGCCAGGCCGAGCTCCTCGAGCAACTGATCGGCTCGGGCCCTCGCGGGTGCGCCAGTGCGCCGGCCGAGTTCGTCGACCACCAACAGGTTCTCCCGGGCGTTCAGAAACGGCACCAGGTTGACCGACTGGAAAACGAAGCCGACCCTCTCCTGGCGGAACTTCGTGAGCTCCTTCGCACTGTGGCCCGAGATGTCCTCGCCCCCCACGACGATGCGTCCCTCGGTCGCTGACAGGATCCCACCGGCGATCGAGCACAACGTCGTCTTGCCCGACCCCGATGGGCCCACGAGCGCAACCATCTCGTCGCTGGCGAGCGTGAGCGTGGCGTGGTCGAGCGCAACGACCTCGGAGCCGTCGCCCATCGTGTACACCTTGCGCACGGCGGACATCTCGAGCGCCGTGGTGACGGTGGTGGTGGACGGGGTGGACGATGAACTGTTCATGAGGTGGTTCCGATCGCAGAGGCGGGATCGATGCGCAACACGCGGCGCAGCGAGAACGAACAGCCGAGAACGGCTGCGACGAGCAGGAGGATGACGCTCAGGATGATGCGGCCCGGAGTGATGAGCAACGGGATCGACCCGGCCGGGAGCACGAGATCGAGAATCACCACGAGCGTGCCGGCGATCAGCGCAGCGATGGCGGTGACCACCACGGCTTGCGCGACGAGCCCGGCGAAGATCGTCGACGACTTGGCGCCGAGTGCCTTCAGCACACCGTAGAGACTGGTGCGCTCGACGGTGAGGAGCGCGAAGAACAGCCCGATCACCACCAGGGCGATCACGACCGTCACCCCGATGATCTGATTGAACGTGTTCTGTTGCTCGGTCACGCCGGGAATCGCCGCGACGGCTTCATCGACCGTGTACGAATCGGTAGCACCGGCGGTGGCCGCGTCGATTTCGTCGGGAAGGTTGGCGCTGTCGCCGCGCACGATCAGCGCCTGGAACACGTCGGGGCCCAACTGCGCGTCGGGGCGGTTCGCGCTCAGCACGTCGCGCCAGGTGTCGGGCGATGCCCACAGGCTCGACTGGCCGTTGAAACTCGTGTCCTCAACGAAGCCGATGATCTCGATCGGGCTGCGCGCCGGACCGACCTCGATGATCATGCCCTCCTCGACTCCGCTGGCTTTGATCGTCTCGTCGGCCCACGCCTGGCCGTACGCCGGTGCGTCGGGGACGCCCGTCGGGGCGAGTTCGTAACCGAAGAGTGCAACGCTCGCGAGGTCACGGGGCCCGTTGCCGGGCACTCGTGCACCCAACTGCACGTTGCCGATTCCGCCAACCTCGGTCACGCCGACGACGGCCTCGACCTGGGCGCGCAGCTCGGGATCGATCCGGCTACGGACGAACGATGCCTGCGCCGTATCGGAGTAGACGATGGCATCGGCGTCCTGCGCTCGGATCGCGCCTGTCGACGAGGCGATGAGCCCATCGAGCAATCCACCGAGGAACATCAGCAGGATGGCGATGAGCGTCAGGATCACGGTCGCGGTGGCGAATCGGCCGGGCCGACGGCGGAGTTCCTTCAGGGCAAGCTTCACGAGCCGACCCCCTGACCGGTGGTCGCCTGGATCGGATCGATCTGCAACACGCGCCGCGCCGCCACGAGGGAACTCAGCACGCCGAGCGACAACAGCAGAACCGACCAGAAGATCACTGCGCTGGTCTCGAACTGCAGCACGATTCCGCCGAGAGCCTGTTGCGATATCGGGAAGTAGAGGAGTGTGCCGATCAGCAACCCGAGCCCGATGATGACGACCACCTGGATCAAGAGCGATGACACGAGTCGACCGGCCGGCGCGCCGATGGCGCGCAGCAGCGTGCGCGAGTTCGCCTTCTGGAACGTGACGATCAGGAAGAACAGACCCGTCACGCACGGCACGACGAGCCCGTACAGCAAGAAGATGATGTTGAACGACTGCTGTACCTGCGCGACGCCGGGCGTCTCGGCCGCAGCGTCCTCTTTGGTCAGGGCGTCGAGATCGAGCGACTGCTCATTGACCGATGTCACCGTCTCGTCAGGTGTGTAGCCGTCGGCGGGGATGACGCCGAGCACGTTGGGCAGCGGTGTGCCGGCGTCGGGGTTCACACTCTTGATGGCGTCGAGGTAGGTCTCGTAGGAGACGAACAGAGTGGGCGTCAGGTTGAGCTGCGCGTTTGCGGCGACGCCGACGATCGTGATCTCCTTGCCGCCCGGAAGGAGTGTGACGGTGTCGCCGATGCCGTAGCCGAGCTGTACATCGGCGTCGCTCACGACGGCTTCGTTGTCGGTGGTCGGCAACCTGCCCTCGACGACCGTCGTCGGTGCTCCGATGCCGTTGCCGTCGGGGCCGAGTTCGTAGCCGATGATCGTGGTGTCGAATGTCTCGCCGTCGGCGTTGCCACTCGGTAGGCCCGTGAAAGTGCCCTGCCCGATCGGGCCGACCTCGCCGACACCGGGAGCGGCGCGAACCTGAGCATCCATCTCCGGAGTGATCACACTGGCCTGGATCACTCGCTGGCCGTCGACGCTGTAGACGAGCACCGGAGCGCTCTGCTCTCGGATGGCTCCGATGAAGCCGGTGATCAGACCGTTCTGCAACGACTGCTGGAACAGGATGAGGAATACCAACAGCGCAATGGCGGCGACGAGAAGGGCGAAGCGCACCTTGGCGCGGGCCATTTCTTTCAGTGCTAGGAACATCTGCGATAACCTCGATGCAGGAGAATATTCGATGGATCGAGATATTGCAACATGAATGAAAAATCTGTCGGCCTGGGTTCCCTCGAATTTTCGGAGCGGGATGCGCCAGCGGATGACGCCGACCTGATTCGTGCCGAGGTGGCCGAACTCTTGCGGGGCCTGTACCGGTCGGCAACGGCGATCGCGGCGGGAATCGGTCGCGCTGCCGGGATCCACGCCACCGATGCCGATGCCTTGCGACTCCTCGACGTCGCGAGCGATCGTCCGACGATGACGGAACT
>DASQFE010000609.1:0-14573 GCA_035633295.1 Ilumatobacteraceae bacterium
GGCATCCGCTACGTCGTCATCCCCGAGTTCGACGGCGTCGTGTCGACGGTTGACGAACCGCTGCCGACGCCAGTGGGTCTGGTGCCGTCGATGGAAGATCAGCTCGATCTGGTTGCCCGAACACCACGGCTCCCCACCCTCGAGGTGTTCGAGAACCGGGCGTGGCTCCCGACGACCGCGCTGTTGACGGACTCGGCGGCGCAGGCGAGCGAGTTGGCGGGGCCCGAGGTGCTCGTGCGGGCGGATCTGAGCGGAGCGACCCCGGTCTTCGTCGGCGCCGACCAGTTCGCCACCACCGCCGAGTCGATCGATGCCGGCGTCGTGCACCTCGCCGTGCCGTTCGACGACAACTGGTCGCTCGGTGTCGACGGCACGTCGGTGCCGGCACGCCGCGCGTTCGGCGCGACAACGGCCTTCGACGTGACAACAGCCGGAGTCGGCGAACTCCGGTACGAGTCGCCGACCAGCCGGCTGCTTCTCGTGTTCCTCCAGGTCGCGTTCTGGATCGTCGCGCTCGTCATCGTGTCGAGGGTTCAGGTCCCGACCGGCCGCCGAACCGGTGTGGTCACCGAACCGCTCATCGACCTGTCGGCCGAGCCCGTGATCGACCTGACCGTCGCGCTGACTCCAACTCCCGCTGCCGCTCCCGACCCCGATGCGAGCGACCGATGATCCGCCGAGCCGTCCCCGCCATCGTCGTCGTTACGGCTGGTGTCGCCGGAATCATCGCGATCGCACGCGACGATGTCGTGGCACCCGTTGCGTTCTTTGCAACGCCGGCGGGCGCCTGGATGCCCGCTGTCAACGACGAGGTGGCGCTCACGGGGAGTTGGTTCTGTCCGGGCGTGCCGGCGAGTGGTGAGGACGATGTCGGCGGTGAGGTGATCATCTCGAACCGCGCCGGCGAACAGCTCCTTGGCGTGTACAGCATTCTCACGCCTGACGGCGAGGCGGCTGAGTCGCCGATCGTGGTCGAGCCGTGGTCGCAATCGGTCATCGACGTTGACTCGTTCGTCACGGCACCGTTCGCAAGCGTGGTGGTCGAGATCGAGGGTGGAACGGGACTCGTGGAGCAACGCGCATTCCACCCCGCCGGAGACTCGGTGTCGCCATGTGCGAACAACACGTCCGACGAGTGGTACCTCGCCGACGGCTTTACGGTCGACGGCAGCGTCGAAACGTTGATCTTGACGAACCCCTACGACGATACGGCGAGCGTCAATCTGAAGTTCGCTACGGCGGCCGGCGAATCGACGCCGGCCGCTTTCCAGGGCTTCACGGTTCCGCCGCAGTCGGTCCGCACGATTCCGATCGCAGAACTGGGAGCCAGAGACGAGTCCGTGATCGCCGTTGAAGTGGTGGCACAACGCGGGCGGCTCGTTGTCGGGCGGGCGCAGCACTACGTCGGCGGGGGCCGCCTGGGCTTCGGCGTGACCCTCGCCGCACCTGCGTTGCGCGAGCAATGGTGGTTCGCCGACGGCGAACAGGGCGAAGGCGTCAGCGAGACGTTCGCGATCTACAACCCCACCGACACCGATGTGCAGGTTGACGCCGTGTTCTTGGGCCTGCCGATCGACGCCACATTCGGTGGTACGACGCCGATCGCCGTGCCGGCCAATCAGGTAGTGGTCTTCGACCCGTCTGCGGAAGCGGTGGGGGGACCGCTTCCCGACGGTCGCCACGCCACCGTGTTCTCCACGCTCAACGAACCCTCCGTGGTCGTCGAGCGCATCCTCACTCGACCGGCCGGTGACTCAGTGGCCACCTCAGTGGTGATGGGCGCCCCGCCTCGCGATGATGGCTACGTCGCATCGCGTTGGCATCTCGGCATCGGTCCGTCGGAGCCCACACCCGAGGCGCTGGTCATCTACAACGTCGACAACGTCGACGCCACGATCTCGATTCAGTCAATCGGGCCGGCTGGTCCGACCGATGTGGTCTCGTTGACCGACATCCCGATCGGTCCCGGTGCCGTGTTGACCATTGACCTGGTCGATGCCGAAGTGCTCGATCGTGAGCTGATCGTCGAGTCGTCGAGCCGTGTGTTCGTCGAGCGATCCTTGTCTCGTGGTCTGGGGCGCGACGGCCGCTCGGGATCCTGGGCGCTGCCATCAGGTGGCGGCTGAGACGCCCCGCTGGCGTCAGTTAGCCTCCGCGGGCATGGAACGACTCCTCGTTGCGGTGGTGATCGTCGTCGTCGTTGCCATCGTGGCGGTGATCGCTCGACGTCGCCGAACACCCGACGCGCCGACACAACGCCGCTTCAGCGCTCCCACCCAACTCGACCGGGCCGAGTTCGTCCGACCGCAGGCACCTTGGCTCGTCGTGGTGTTCACTTCGGCGACGTGTCAGGCGTGCCGCAGCGTGTTGGCCAAGGCCGACGTCCTCGCCAGCGACGACGTGGCGGTGCAGGAGATCGAGTACGGCACCGATCGGGCGATCCACGAGCGGTATTCGATCGATGCCGTCCCCACCCTGGTGATTGCCGACTCCCAGGGCATCGCCGTGGCGACGTTCGTCGGTCCGATGACAGCCACGGATCTCTGGGCAGCGGTCGCCGAAGCACGCGAGCCCGGCTCGACGCCCGGCGGTGCGTCGTGTCAGCGCAACGAGTGAACGTTCAGTGGGCGACGTTGTCGCTCACGGGCTGACCCGATTCGGCCATACCCTGCTGAATCAACTTTGCCACCTCTGGGCCGTCGATGGTCTCACGTTCGAGCAGCGCCTCGGCAACAAGCTGCAGTCCGCGACGGTGACGAGAGATGATCTCGTTTGCGCGGCTCTCCTGCGATGTGAGGATTCGCGAGATCTCCTCGTCGAGAAGTTTGGCGGTGTCATCGGAGTACTCGCGCTGCGACGACATCAGGTCTTCGCCGAGGAAGACCGCTTGCTGGCTGCTCCACGCCATTGGTCCGACGCGCTCGGACATGCCCCACTCGCGCACCATTCGGCGGGCAATGCCGGTGGCTTGCTCGAGGTCGTTTGCCGCACCTGAGTTGAGGTGGCCGAACACGATCATCTCGGCAACGCGACCGCCCATCGCCTTGCAGATCGTGTCTTCGAAGAACTCCTTGGAGTAGGTGTGGCGCTCCTGCGGAAGCGACCACGTGACGCCGAGGGCCATGCCGCGAGGCAGGATCGTGACCTTGTGCAATGGGTCGCCGTGCGGCAGCACGGTGGCGAGCAATGCGTGGCCACCCTCGTGGTAGGCGGTCGCCTTCTTCTCCTCGGCCGAAAGGATCATCGACTCGCGAGTTGCGCCCAGGACCACACGGTCGCGTGCGTTCTCGAAGTCGATCCGCTCGATCTCTTTGGATCCCCGACGAACGGCCACCAGTGCAGCCTCGTTGACGAGGTTGGCGAGGTCGGCGCCGGACATGCCCGGCGTGGCCTGCGCCATGGTTTCCATGTCGACATCGGGCCCCATGCGCTTGTCGCGGCTGTGGACCTCGAGGATCGCCTTGCGTTCGCTCGACTCGGGAAGCGGCACCACGATCTGGCGATCGAACCGACCGGGGCGCAGCAGTGCCGGGTCGAGGATGTCGGGGCGGTTCGTGGCCGCCATGATGACGATGCCTTCGGACGGCTCGAAGCCGTCCATCTCAGCCAGCATCTGGTTGAGCGTCTGCTCGCGTTCATCGTGTCCGCCGCCGAGGCCGGCGCCACGTTTGCGGCCGATCGAGTCGATTTCGTCGACGAAGATGATGGCCTTACCCATGCGGCGAGCTTGCTGGAAAAGGTCGCGGACGCGGCTCGCGCCGACCCCCACGAACATCTCCATGAAGTCCGAGCCGGTGACGCTCAGGAAGCCCACCCCGGCCTCGCCGGCGACGGCCCGGGCGAACAAGGTCTTGCCCGTACCGGGAGGCCCGACGAGCAGGATCCCCTTGGGGACCCTCGCCCCGATCTCGCGGAAGCGTTCGGGCATCCGCAGGAAGTCGACGACTTCGGTGATCTCCTGCTTGACGCCGGCGTATCCCGCGATGTCGTCGAAGGTCGTCGACGGTTTGTCGGCGTCGTAGGCCTTTGCTTTGCTCTTGCCGATCGACATGACGCCGCCCATCTGGCCCTGGGCGCGTCGCTGCATCCAGACGAAGAACCCGATGATGAGCATGACCGGCAGGAAGATCGTGAGCACCCCGAGGAGCCAGTTGTTGCTGGGCGGCGTGAACTTGAACTGGACGTCGTTGTCGATCATCAATTGCTCGTCGGCCTCGGAGACTCCTCGCTCGCCGCCGCCGGAGGTCGTGTACTTGTCGCCGTTGACGAACTCGCCGGTGATCTTGCCGGAACCGGTGTTGATGTCGGCCGTTGCGATGTTGCCCTCGATCACCTGGGTGCGCCACTCGGAGTACTCGAGCGTCTCGCCGCTGCTGCTGGGCCAGAGGCTCGGAACCAGGAACGCAGCAGCGAGCACACCCACGAGCACCCAGATCGTCCAGCGCGGCCAGCGCCCCGGGGCCTTTGCGCTCCCGGAGGTGCTGTCGCCGTTCAGGCCGGCGCCCTTGGATTTCTTGTCGGCTCGCGACCGTGTGTTGGTGGGTTCAGCGGGACGTTGCTGCCCGTGCCCACGCCCCGGGGGCGGTGGCGGTGGGGGAGGAGGCAGATCGTTCATCTCGCCAATGCTACGCAGGTTGCGGGCCGATGCCTGGTCGTGCTCGTATCCTGCATCCACCTTCTGGGGGTGATGGCCCCCTACCGTTGCGGCCATGTACGGGACGAATCGGTCGGGGGCGTTCGGACGACTCTGCTCGCGCCCGGGATGCTCGGAACGTGCCGAGGTGACCCTGAGCTACCACTACGGTCGGTCGCAGGTCTGGCTCGACCATCTGAGCGCCGAACGAGATCCGCACGCCTACGACCTGTGTGGACGCCACGCCGAGCGACTTTCGGTGCCGTCGGGGTGGAGCCTCGAAGACCGACGGTTCGGTCACCACACGCTGATCGCCGTCTGACACCACGCAAGGCGCGGGGATCACCGCTGCCTGATGGCGGTCCGATCCGGAGGCCAGGTAGGGTCGCACCGTGGTCGATTCGGCGCGCGGCAGCGCCTCATTGTCCGGAGGGTTCCTGCCGTCCGCTGCGCCTCGACCCATCGACGCACCCACGGCGGCCGCCACATTCGTCGGCGCTTGGCTCGCAGCCCAGATCGTTGCATCGCTCATCGTCGTAGCGGTCGCCGATGACGGCACAGATCCCTCGTTCGGGGCAACGGCCCTGGCGCTGGCCGGGGCCTGGACCACGTACCTCGTTGCCATGTGGTTGGCGTCGCAGCGAGCTGGTTCGGCGAGCATGGTCGCCGACTATGGGTTGCGGTTCCGACCCATCGACGTCGTCGGCCTCGGTATCGGAGCGCTGTGCAGCCTTGTTCTCATTCGGGTCGTCTATCTGCCGCTCGAGGCACTGTGGCCCGCGACGTTCAGTGAATCCAAGCTCACAGAAAATGCCAGGGACCTCGTCGACAGTGCCGGCGGATCGACCTGGGTGGTCGTCGTTGTGGTCGTGGTGGGAGCGCCGCTGATGGAGGAGCTGTTCTATCGAGGCCTCTTGCAACGCTCGCTGGCATCGCGTTACAACGAGGGACTCGTAGTGGTGGGCGTGGCAGCACTGTTCGCGTTGGTGCACTTCCGTCCGATCGAGATCCCCGGGCTGTTCGTCATCGGTTTGGTGTTCGGGTTCGCGGCGCTACGGACCGGCCGCTTGGGTATGGCGATCATGATCCACGCCGGTTTCAATGCAACCGGAATCCTGCATGCCCTCTGACGTTGCCAACGCCTCGGCCTTTGCCATGATGGTCGACGTGATCGAGACCATGTACCGGCGCGGAGACAACCGGTGAGCGACGATCTCGAGGGAACCGACGTGACTCCCGACGCAAGTTCGGGCGCGGACTTCGGAACCTGGTTCGACCGCGAGTTCGAACCGGAGCAGGCGCCCGGGTCGCTGCTTGTCGACGCCCCGCCGAGCGATGCCGGCAGTGCGGATGTTGCCGACCCGGAGCAGGGCGATGGCGACGAACACGATGGTGAAGTCGCCGGCATCGGCACGCGGGTCGTGCGGCGCGTGTTCCGCCGCCCGGTCGCCTGGTGGAACCGACCGTGGAGCCCGGAGCGGGTCGTGAAGGTGCTCGTGACCTCGGCCGTCCTCTTGACCACCACCTGGATCGTGATGATGGTGGTGCACCTGAACCCACTGTCGCCCGGTCGCGACCTCGTCTTCGACCGCACCACGCCGACCGGCGGCGACATGGGGGCCCACGTGTGGGCGCCGGCTTACCTGCGCGACAATCTCCTGTCGAACTTCCAGCTCTCGGGCTGGACGATGGACTGGTACGGCGGCTTGCCGCTGTACCGCTTCTACATGGTGATCCCGGCGCTTGCCATCGTGGCGCTCGATGTGGCGTTGCCGTACGGCGTGGCGTTCAAGCTGGTGGCGGTCTCGGGATTGATCCTGTTTCCGCTGGCCTGCTGGGCGTTCGGTCGTCTCGCCAACTTCCGTCATCCGATTCCGGAACTGTTCGCCGTGGCGTCGCTGTGTTTCCTCCTCGACGAGAGCTTCTCGATCTACGGCGGCAACGTGAAGTCGACGATGGCGGGTGAGTACTCGTTCTCGATCGCGCTCACGTTGGCCATGCTCGGGTTGGGGCTGCTCGCCAATGGTCTGCGAACCGGCCGGTTTCGGGTCTGGGCGGCGGTCGTGTTGTCGCTCGCTGCGGTCTCTCACGGGATCGTGCTGATCTTCGTCGCGGTCAGTGCCGTGATCTTGTGCCTGGTGTGGCTCGATCGCAAGCGGCTGGTCTACGCGGTGACAACCGGTGTGACCGTGCTGCTGCTATCGGCGTGGTGGGTCGGCCCGTTCCTGTTCGGACACGAGTTCATGACCGACATGAAGTACGGCTTCCGGCCCGAGGGTGCAGCCGACTCGTTCTGGGACATGTTCTTCCCACTCGCTGCGCCACTCGACTTCATCATCACGGCGCTGGCGATCATCGGGTTCGTCGCCATGATCCTGCGCCGCAACCTGACCGGCACCGCCATCGGCCTGACGAGCTTGACGTTCGTGGCGTTGGTGTATCTGACTCGCGACAGCCTGCCGGGAATCGGCCTGCTGTGGAACCCGCGCCTCTTGCCGTTCGTGTACCTCACCCGGTACCTGCTGATGGTGATCGGGGCGTTGGAGCTCATCACCTGGTTGGTCAACACCGCCAAGGACCGCCGAGCCTCGACCGAACTCGGCGCGTACGGCGGGTCAGGCGCCGCAGTGGCGATCACGATGTCGTGCCTCCTCGTGTTCGGCTGGATGTACGAGTCGCTGCCGTTCGACGGAACCGCCGCGAAGGGCGACAGCTCGGTGTATGCGTGGGGGCCATTTCGCAAGGGGGTCGAATCCGGCCGGGCGGTCGCCGACGGCTGGACCCGGTACAACATGCTCGGCTACGAGGGGCGACCGAAGTATCCCGAGTACAACGAACTCGTCACGACGATGGGAGACATCGGCGAGGAGAACGGTTGCGGTCGCGCGTTGTGGGAGAACAACAGCGCGAACGGTGAATACGGCACGACGATGTCGCTGATGCTGCTGCCGCACTGGACCGACGGCTGTATCGCATCGATGGAGGGCTTGTTCTTCGAGGCGTCGGGCACCACGCCGTACCACTTCCTGACGGCGGCGGCGATGTCGGAGAGTTCGTCGAATCCTGTCCGCCAGCTTCGGTATGTCAACAACGATGGAGCGGTTGGCGTGCAGCACATGCATGACCTCGGTGTGAGGTACCTCATGGTGCGCACCGACAAGGCCAAGGCTGAGGCGCGAGCCCAGGACGACCTCGAGCTGGTGACGACCTCGGGGCCCTGGGAGATTTTCGAGCTTCGCAACGCCAGCATCGTCGAACCCCTCGCCGTGCAACCGGTCGTCGTCGAGGAACGAAGCGGTGACCAGCGCGAACGCAACTTGGAGGTCGGAACGAGCTGGTTCCAGCGCCAAGAGGATTGGGCGGCGGTTCCCGCCGACGACGGTCCGCCCGAGTGGCAACGCGTGCCGGTTGAGATCGATCTCGATGCTCGCGTCGGCGAGCCGGGCGATCGCAGTCGCAACGTCGATTATGTCTCGCCGGCTGAGCCCATCGTGGCGGTGCCGCTCGACCCAGTGACGGTGAGCAACGTCGACGTGGCCGATCAGTCGATCAGCTTCGAGGTCGATCAGATCGGTGTGCCGGTGCTCGTGCGGGTGAGCTACTTCCCGACGTGGAAGGTGGAGGGCGCCGACGGCCCCTACCGGGTTGCACCGAACTTCATGGTCGTGGTGCCGACGAGCAACGAAGTCACCCTGACCTACTCGAAGACGTCGCTCGACTGGTTCTTCTACGGCCTGACGTTCATCGGTATCGCCCTGTGTTTCTATTGGCGCCGACGCGGTGACGTCCAGTACGACAGCGATCGCCCATCGTGGGGCCCGCCGGTCGCCCTGGTCGCCCCGGTCGCCCCTGTTGCGGCCGACGCTTCGGAATCCGGCCTGTAGCCTCACTGCTTCATGTCAGTCCTCGACCAGATCGTCAAGGCGTACGACATCCGAGGGACCGTTCCCGACCAGCTCGATGCTGACGTCGCGTACGCACTCGGGGTCGGCTTCGCCACCTTCGCCTCCGCCGACGAGGTGGTGATCGCCCGCGACATGCGGCCGTCCGGGCCCGAACTCGTCGAGGCCTTCGCCCGAGGCGTGATGGAGCAGGGTGTCGACGTCATCGACATCGGTCTCGCATCGACCGACCTCATGTATTACGCCTCGGGTGTGCTCGACATGCCCGGCGCGATGTTCACCGCATCGCACAACCCGGCGGGCTACAACGGCGTCAAGCTGTGTTTGGCCGGTGCACGGCCGATCGGTGTCGACACCGGTCTCACCGACGTGCAGGCCGTTGCCGAGCGCGTGCTCGCCGGCGACCGCCCCGCTCGCGCCTCATCGCTGGGGCGACGCACCGAACGCAACCTTCTCGACGCGTTCGCCGATCATGTCGTGAGCTTCATCGACCCGGCCGACATCGGCACCATGAGGGTGGTCGCCGACACGGCCAATGGCATGGGCGGCCTCGTCGTCCCTGCCGTGTTCGAGCGGCTGCCCCGCGTCGAGTTGGAGGTCATGTACGCCGAACTCGACGGAACGTTCCCGAACCATCCGGCTGACCCGCTGCAGCCGGCCAATCAGCGCGATCTCCGCGCTCGGGTGGTTGCCGGTGGTTTCGACCTGGGTCTCGCCTTCGATGGTGACGCCGACCGAGTGTTCGTCGTCGACGAGACCGGAAGTGGGCTGAGCGGCTCCACCACCACAGCGCTGCTCGCCGCCGCAACGCTGCGCCAGCATCCCGGCGCGACGATCCTGCACAACCTGATCTGTTCGAAGGCGGTTCCCGAAGTGGTGACCGAGCTCGGGGGCAACCCGATTCGCACCAGGGTCGGGCACTCGTTCATCAAGCAGGTGATGGCCGAAACCGGCGCGGAATTCGGCGGCGAGCACTCGGCGCACTACTACTTCGCCCGCAACTTCAACGCCGACAGCGGGCTGATTGCGTCGCTGATGGTGATGGCCGAGGTCGGGCGGTCGGGCCAAGCACTCTCCATCGTTCGCATGCCCTACGAGCGCTATGCCGCCAGCGGCGAGATCAACACCGAGGTGACCAACGCCAATGCGGTCATCGAACGCATCAGTGCGCTGTACGAATCGTGCAGCCAGGATCGTCTCGACGGGCTCACGGTCGCGTGCGGATCGTGGTGGTTCAACCTTCGGGCCTCGAACACCGAACCTCTGCTGCGGCTCAATCTCGAAGCCGACGATCGCAGCGCATGCGACGACGGCGTCAGTACCGTCTTGGGGCAGATCACCGGCCTCGCTCACATCACCGACTCGAACTGAACGGAGACCTCACCATGGCACTCGATCCGGCACTCCTCGAGATCCTCGCCTGCCCCGAAGACAAGGGGCCGCTCTACTACGTCGAGAGCGAGGAGTTGCTCTACAACCCTCGCCTCACGCGTCGCTACGACGTTCGTGACGGCATTCCGGTGATGTTGATCCCCGAATCGACGACCGTCGACGACGCCGAACACCAGCGCCTGATGGCCGTCATCGAGGCGGCGGGGCTGAAGATGACCTTCGATCCCGACTCAAGTGTGCACTGACCTCTGACGAAGACACGTGTACGATCGGTCGGTGCGCAGCGATGGTCATGCCGTGACCTGGCTGGGCCGGGCGACGCGAGCGGTAGGAAGGCTGCAGTTGGGATGACGAACCCGAGGAAATGGATCACCCGCATCCTCGTGATCGGCGCGCTCGGCGCGCTCGCTGCCGGAGCCATCTCGCCAAGCGCGGCGGGCCCGGCGACAGCAGTGGCTGCCGACGTGGCGCTCGGCGCGGGCGGGGAGTTCCACCCGTTGGCACCCTCCCGGATCTTCGACACTCGCATCGGCATCAATGACACGACGCCGCTCGGAGCGAAGCCGACGAGCAATGGTGGCTCCACGTTCAACGTCGACATCCTCGGCCAGGGCGGCGTGCCCGCCGAAGCCGGTGGCGTCAACCGTGACGTGCTCGCAGTGGTCGCGAACGTGACGGTCGTCGGCTCGGGCGCCGACGGCTTCTTGTCGATCCGCCCTGCCGGATCGGGATCGGGTGAGTCGTCGCTCGTCAACTTCACCGCCGGCGAGGCCGTCCCCAACCTCGCCGTCATCGGTGTCGGTACAGGCGGCGCGGCAACCGTGACGCTGACCACGCCGAACGCTTCGAGCTCAGCGCATGTTCTGGTCGACGTGTTCGGCTGGATCTCCACGTCGAGCTACTCCGACACGGCGGATACCGGTGCTCGATTCGTTCCCGTCGGTCCGTTGCGTTTTGTCGACACGCGCTCGGTGCCGGTTCCGGCCGACTGGCCGAGTGGACGCCCGATCGGCACGTTCGAACAGCTGACACTTCCGATCCGCGGCGTCAATGGCGTGCCGAACTCGCCGAACATCACCGGAGTGATGGTGAATGTGACCGCCGCGAACAATCAGCCTGGGAGCGTTCCCACGTTCCTCGCTGCCACGCCGACATCGACGCCACCCGGGGTGGAGCCGGCCACATCGGTGACGAACGTGAACGTCGGTCAGGTCAAGGCCAACATGGCAATCGTTCCCGTCGGCCCTGACGGGGCGATCCGGATCTTCAACCGTTCAGGTGCCACGCATGTCATCGTCGACGTACTCGGCTATCTGCAGGGTGGTGTCGACGCATCAACTCGCGCCGGACGTGTCATTCCGCTCGATGCCCCGTTCCGTGCGTTCGACACACGTCAGGCGGCGTTCGGTAGCCAACCGCTCGGTTTCGGCACCAAGGAGCCGTGGAGTTTCAAGGCGTTCGCCGAGTCGGTGAACCTCAATGGCGTTCCCATCGGCAGCCAGGCGGCCCTCATCGGCAACCTCACGGGAACCGGCCTCACGCCGCTCCTCGCCGGTCAACCGGTGAGCACCTACATGACCGTGTACCCGGGGGGCGGTGACCCTCCGAACAGCTCGAACATCAACGTCACCCCAGGACGGTCGGTGCCGAACATGTCGCTGTTGCGTTACGGGAACGTCGGTGGTGACCCGTACACGATCTCAGCGTTCAACTTCGACGGAAACCTGCACTACCTGCTCGACGTATATGTAGTCGTCCTCGCCGACTGAGGCGAATCCGCCCGCTAGACTGACGACACCGAATCGCCGGGCTGATTCGATCGGTGCCTGAAGGCCCCTGCCCGGTTCGTACATTCCCGAACCACGGAGGCTTTCCATGACCGATACCGCAACGCCCACTTCCACGTCCCCTCGCTCGTCCAGCGTCGCGTCCCGCAGGGACTTCCGAGTCGCCGATCTCTCGATGGCGCCGTTCGGGCGCAAAGAGATGATCCTCGCCGAGCACGAGATGCCCGGACTGATGGCGCTGCGTAAGGAGTACGGCGAGTCCAAGCCACTCGCCGGTGCGCGCATCTCCGGCTCGCTGCACATGACGATCCAGACCGCGGTGCTGATCGAGACACTCACCACGCTCGGCGCAGAGGTCCGCTGGGCCAGCTGCAACATCTTCTCCACCCAGGATCACGCCGCCGCAGCGGTCGTCGTCGGCCCGAACGGCACGGCCGAGGATCCCCAGGGTGTCCCGGTTTTCGCGTGGAAGGGCGAGACGCTGGAGGAGTACTGGTGGTGCACCGACCAGATGATGACGTGGCCCGATGCTGCCGACGGCACGAAGTACGACGGCCCGAACATGATCCTCGACGATGGTGGTGACGCCACGATGCTGCTCCACAAGGGCGTCGAGTACGAAAAGACCGGTGTTGTTCCCGACCCGACCGGGGCCTCGAACCCCGAACTCGCGATTGTGCTCGGCCTGTTGCAGCGAACGCTGAAGACCGACCCGGACAAGTGGACCCGCATGGCGGCGCACATCAAGGGCGTCACCGAGGAGACCACCACCGGTGTGAAGCGCCTCTACAAGATGATGGCCGAGAACGAGTTGCTCTTCCCGGCGATCAACGTCAACGACTCGGTCACCAAGTCGAAGTTCGACAACCTCTACGGCTGTCGCCATTCGCTCGTCGACTCGATCTCACGCGCCACCGACGTCATGATCGGCGGCAAGACCGCCGTCGTGTGCGGCTACGGCGACGTGGGCAAGGGCTGTGTGCAGTCGCTGCAGGGCCAGGGTGCTCGTGTGATCGTCACCGAGATCGATCCGATCAATGCGTTGCAGGCCGTGATGGAGGGCTTGCAGGTGCTGCCGATCGAGGACGTCATCGACACTGCGGACATCTTCGTGTCGGCCACCGGTAACGCCGACATCATCACCGCCGAGCACATGGCGCAGATGAAGCACAACGCGATCGTCTGCAACATCGGCCACTTCGACAACGAGATCGACATGGCCGGCCTCGCCCGGTCGGGTGCAGTTCGTGACGAACTCAAGCCCGGTACCGATGTGTGGCGTTTCGAGGCCACTGAAGAGCGAGGGAGCCATCAGGTGATCATCCTCGCCGAAGGCCGTCTCGTGAACCTCGGCTGCGCCACCGGCCACCCGAGTTTCGTCATGTCGTGCTCGTTCGCCAACCAGGTGATCGCCCAGATCGAGCTCTATCAGAACACGGCGGCCTACCCGCTCGGCGTGTATGTGCTGCCCAAGCATCTCGACGAGAAGGTGGCGCGTCTGCACCTCGACGCCCTCGGCGTCAAGCTGACAGTGCTCAGCGACGAGCAGGCCGAGTACCTCGACATGGATCCGTCCGGCCCCTTCAAGCCGGAGCACTACCGATACTGACGGTGGGTTCGAACTTCCCCCGGCTCCACGCCTAGTGTGACGCCTGCCACTGTGCAGGCCCCACTGTGCAGGCTCACGAAAAGGGGAAGTATGGAAAGCGAGATCCGGGTCGGGCGAACGCCTGGACGTCGTGAAACCGAAGGTGAACCGCTGCTCGTCGTCGACGATCTGCGCACGCAGTTCGCCGTTGCCGCCGGCGCGGTCAAGGCGGTCGACGGGGTGTCGTTCGAGTTGTACCGCGGGCGCACGCTCGGCGTGGTCGGCGAATCGGGCTCGGGCAAGACCGTGTTGTCGCGCTCGATCATGGGGCTCAACACCACGTCGAATGCCACAACGACCGGATCGGTGATGTACGCCGGCGACCAGATGATCGGCAAGAGCGCCAAGGCCAAGAAGGTCCTGTGGGGCGCCGAGATGGCGATGGTCTTCCAAGACCCGATGACCTCACTCAATCCGGTTGTCACCATCGGGCGTCAGTTGACCGAGCACGTTCGCTACCACCTCGACATGGGTCGAAAGGAGGCCAACGAGGTGGCGATCGCGCTGCTGAAATCGGTCCGGATCCCCGAAGCCGAGAAGCGGCTCGACAACTACCCGCATCAGATGTCGGGTGGCATGCGCCAACGGGTTTGCATCGCCATCGCGCTCGCCTGCGGCCCTCGCATGCTGTTCGCCGACGAACCCACAACGGCGCTCGACGTCACGGTGCAGCACCAGATCCTCAACCTGCTCGCCGAGCAGCAGCGTGACCGCGCCATGGCCATGATCCTCGTCACCCACGACCTCGGCGTCGTCGCCGGGCGCACCGACGAGATCATGGTGATGTACGCCGGCAAGACCGTCGAGAAGGCCCCGACCGTCGAGCTGTTCGCCCATGTACGTCACCCGTACACCCAGGGGCTGCTCTGGTCGATCCCGAAGATCACCCAGGCCAAGCACACCCGCCTCATCGCCATTCCCGGCCGCCCGCCGAACCTCATCGACCCGCCGCCGGGCTGTAAGTTCTCACCTCGCTGCGCGTACGCCCAGGATCTCTGTCGAATCGAGGAGCCGACGTTGCGCTCGATCGACTCGCCCGATCACGTCTTTGCCTGTCACTTCCCGGTCGGGACGCCCGAAGGCGACGCGGCGTTCGAGGCCAACATCGCGTCGGAGTACCCCCCTGCGCTGGCGGCGATCGGCAGGCTCCGTGCGACCGAGGAGCTGTCGGTCTGATGGCCGGCTCCGGATCCGCGCACCTACGGCCTGCC
>DASQFE010000610.1:0-11396 GCA_035633295.1 Ilumatobacteraceae bacterium
GAGGGCTTCGCGCGTGATTGTGCATGCTGAAGTGTGCGACCAAGAGTCCCCGATTGATCACGTTAACGAGACGCGTGCGACGATGTCACGACACCTCGCAAGGTGTTCCCCGGACGAGCTAGACGGTCTTCAGCATTGGCGTGAGCGCTGAAAAGCGACAAGCCCCTCGCGGCCCGGCGCCGCTTATGGGCCGCCGCCGATGTTGACGTACGCCCACGACTGGTACCACACGCCGAACGCCCATCCAACGAAGCCGAACAGGACGACCATGCACACAACCCGGGTCGATCGATGCAGCACGCCCGCAAGGATGGTCGCGCCAACGAAACCGATCCCGATCCAGACGATGAGACGGCCGTGGTAGTGCCAGGTGGCATTGGTCTCGTCGTTGTAGTACAGCCAGATCGAGAAACCGGTAAGGGGAATGATCCAGGCCGCTGCAATCAACGAGGCAGTGCCCCAACCCGCCTTCGAGCGCACTTGCGCCGAGTCGTCTGTCATCGCTCAATTGTGCGCTCACGATGACGCAACAATGCAAGTGTGCAGGGAGCGCCGTGGCCATTTTCACCGCCAGCCGAAGTGGAGCTCAGCGTCCTCGGCTTGGGCGGGTCTGTGGCGCTGGTTCCTGCGGCGCGACCGCGTGACGAGGGGCCATTCGGAGCGCCAACTGGGCACATTGGTGGCGCCTGGAGTGGGAGCACACCATCCCTCGCCCCGGCGCTTCCGGCACAGCACCACGTGGCCGCGATCTTCGAGTTCTGTGAGATGGCTGACGGTGCGCCCACCAGTCGATACATCCCGGAGGTCGCGACGAGCCGTCGCTCCTATTCCACCCGCAGGGCTCGACCTCGATAGCGGCGACTGACACCGGGATCGACCACGAACCCCCACCACCTCGAAGCGCCGTAGCTGCGAGCGATGTCGAGCGCTTGTGTGGCGAGTGTGCGTGCTTGGTCGCGGTCGCCGCTCCGAGGAGCGCGAGCGCATGGCACCGCAGTAGCGCGGAGTCGGGCTCGTCACGAGCGTGCGTTGCGCAGCGCTTCGGCGCGCGCCAGCGGGTCGGCGGGGAGCTCGGCGGGCACGGGTGACGGTGCCGGCCGGGGCGGCGGTTCGTGGGCGAGCATCACGGCGGTCGCCGAGGCGAGCAGCCCCCCACTGTCGGCAGCTTCGGTGCCCACGGTGCGCTCGACGACCCGACCGGACGCGCGCAGCGCGCCGAGCGCATCGTCACCCATCGGCCGACCCAGCAGAGCGCCCCGTTCGTGCTCGGTGGGCGCGAGCAGTTCGGCGACGACGTCGAGCAGCGACCCGGCGACGGGTCCGAACCGCTCGGCCTCGTCGAACGACACGAGGTGCATCTCGTCGAGCCGTCCGGCGGCGAGCGCCGTGCCGTACCGGGCGAGGGCGTCGCCAGGTGGCGTGACGGACGCAACGGCGGTGGCGGTGGCGACGGGCGATGGCAGCTCGGCGAGCAGCGCGCTCTGCAGGAGGTCGCCGACGCCGGTTGCGACGACGTGCAGGCCGAAGTCCATCTGCTTGCGTTTGCGCGTGAGCGCTGCGGCGAGGGTGTGGGCTCCTCCCCCGACGGCGGCGGCACGCGTCGATCGTTCGACGAGCTGCTGACAGATCGGTCGGGCCACCGACGCCCGCACCGCCTCGTGCACGAACGGTTCGTTGCGTTCGAAAGGCGGTTCGCCGGCGTCGTTGCGGGCCGCATGGTAGCGAATCCACCGGTCGAGCTCGTCAGCGAGTTCGCCGCCCCACGACGTCTCCCACACGAGGAAGAACGGGTAGATCTCCGAAGCCATGTAACGGTCACGCTGTTGCCGGAACCGGTCGATCGTCTCAGGAATCGGCAGCCGCCCGTCGTCGGTGACGACGGCGATGCGGCGCCGGCCCCAGTCGGCGGTTCGTTCGCCGAAGAGGAACGTCATCGTGCCGAACGAGCCCTCGACCATCTCGTAGAGGCCGTCGGCGACCAGCTTGCCGTCGTCGCGCAGCACAACGAGGTGGGGCCACAGGTCTCGGTAGGCGGCGACCTCGTCGGTGCTCGGGGCGGGCCGTTCGAGTGCTCCGTGGAGGTCGCCGAGCGTGCCGGGGTCCACCTCGGCCACCCAGGTGTCGTGGCCGTCGGTCACCCACTGTTCGTAGGGCAGCAGGGCGAATCCGTCGGTGCCCCACTCCGGGCCCCACGAGTTGTGCACCCAGAAGCCGTCGTGGTCGTAGCCGACGATGACGAAGGCGTGGCCACCCTTCTCGGCGTCGTCGGGCCGTCGTTCGATCCGTGGCGCGGCGTCGGGGAGGAACAGGCGGTACCACCCGACGTGGATGCGGGCCGCGGCGAACAACGCATGGCCTTCGGCGAGCGCCCGGCGCATCCGGTCGACGTCGGCGTGCATGATCCGGCGGTAGCTGACGAGCGGCCGGTGGCGGGCGTCGAGGAGCCGGGCGAGGGTGAGCGTGCCGTGCTTCTCGCCGTATTCGTCGTCGGGGTCGTACGGCCACAGGTTGTCGAGGGCGACGCCGGTGCGTCGCCACCCGCGTAGCGCGCCGCGCGCCGTCGAGCCTTCCTCGAAGTCCTCGTTGTCGTGCAGTTGTGCGCTCTCGTAGAGCATGCGCCGGCTGACGGACGGGAGTTCGGGGTCGTCGTGGTGGCGGCGGATGCGGTAGTTGGCGATGGCGGCGAGAGCGAACCCGGTGCATTCCTCGCCGCGTTGGTGCCACGTGACACCGACCAGCCGCTGGTAGTCGGCGGGATCCACACGGTCGGGCACATCGACGGAATCGTCGGCAGGTTCCCAGACGTAGTCGCGCTCGTCGGGCGCGTCGGGGACGATGTTGGTGGCGATCTCGAGGGCACGCTCGGTGGCGGCCTCGGCGGGGTGGGGGTCAGTCGGCATGGGAGGTCTCGGTGCGCTCGGCTGCCGCGAGGTACGCCTCGAGTGCGGCGGTGCCGGTGGCGATCGCCTCGTCCTTCGTGCGCCGCCCACCGGCGCGGAGCTGCGTGCCGAACTCGTCGGTGGAGAGCTCCGCCACGAGCCGGGTCCGCGTGGCAGCGAGGTCGGCGACGACGTAGGCCGGCGGTCGCGCCGCCATCGCGTCGTATGCGGCGGTGGCGGCTCCAACGAGCACGGCGGCCGTCGGGAGGTCGTCGATGATCGAGGCCGCGTACTGCAGGACGCTGTAGGTCTCGTCCTCCGTCCAGGGCCGGCCGGGGCTGTTGAGCGCCGACAGCCAGTGTCGGGCGGCGGCGACGGGGTCGTCGTCGTCTCGGTCGACAAGGCCGAGCATCGTGTCGCCGGTGACCACACCCGGGTACACGTTCAGCTCGGCGAACCGCTCACGCGCCTCGACGAGGTGGGGGCGGGCAGCGTCGCCGCGACAGGCGTAGGTCAGCGACTGGCCGATGCCCGACATCGACACGGCGATCGACATCGGATGGTCGGCGTCCCTGGCGTGGGCGAGCGCCTCCCGGTACGTTGCCTCGGCGTCGCCGTAGTCGCCTCGCACCAGCTGGCCGTATCCGAGCGAGCAGTACACGAGCGCCAACTCGGCCGACCTGCCGAGTTCTCGGTACAGCTCGGCCGCCTCGTCGAAGACGGCGCTCGACGCTTCGAGGTCTCCCATGTCCACGATGTGGTTGCCGAGGTTGTTGAGCGCGGCGGCGAGCCGCTCCGGGTCGCCGAGCCGGCGCCTGATGGCCACTTGTTCGACGGAAAGCTCGATGGCGCGGTCGGCGTGTCCGTCGCCGCTCAGCACGCTCGCGTAGCTGTGGAGGACGCCGGCGCGGATCTCGTCGGACAGGACGGGGTCGTCGTCGAGGAGCGCCCGGCACCAGTCGCAGCCTTCCCGGTACAGGCCCGCGGTGTACCACAGGTAGCCGAGTCCGCCGATGATGCGTCCGGCGAGCTCGTGGCGTCGGGTGCCGGTGCTGAACCGGAGAGCGCCGCGGTATTCGGCTTCGTCGGCGTCGAGCCGGCGCAGGGCTTCGGCGAGTTCGCCGGCGCGCTGCATGGCCTGGAGGGTCTCGGCGCAGTGGGCGAAGTGCTCGGCGTGACGCTCACGGAGCGTCGCGGTCTCGGCGGCGTCGTCGAGCCGGCCCGCGGCGAACTCGCGGATGCTCTCGAGCAGGTAGTAGCGGGTGGCGGCGTCGGTGCCCTGTCCGGTGGCGACCATCGACTTGTCGACGAGGGCGGCGATCAGGTCGAGCACGTCGAACTCGTCGAGGTCGTCCCCGGCGCAGGCGGCTTCGGCGGCTTCGAGTGGGAAGTCGCCGGAGAAGACACCGAGGCGGCGGAAGAGGGTCCGTTCGGCTTCGTCGAGGAGGTCGTGGCTCCACTCGATGGTGCTGAGCAGGGTCTCCTGTCTCGGCGTGGCGGTGCGGTCGGCGCCGGTCAGCAGCCTGAAGCGTTGGCCGAGTCGCTGGACGATCTGGGCGGGCGACATCGACCGGATGCGGGCGGCGGCGAGCTCGAGGGCGAGCGGGATGCCGTCGAGGTGACGACAGATCGCCACGACGTGGCGGACGTTGTCGTCGGTCACCTCGAAGGCGTGCTCGGCGAGACGGGCGCGCTCGACGAAGAGCCGGATCGCGTCGTAGGCCATGGCGGCACCGGGTTCGATGTCGGGGTCGGGCAGCGCGAGTGACGGGACCCGGTAGACGACTTCGCCGGTGACGCCGAGGCGTTGGCGGCTGGTGGCGAGCACGTGGAGTTGGGGGCACCGGATGAGCAGGTTGCGGCACAGTCCGGCGACGGGGCCGACGATCTGTTCGCAGTTGTCGAGTACGAGCAGGACCTGTTGGGCGCCGATCGTCTCGGTCAGGGTGGTGAGGAGTGGTTCGCCGCCGACCGGTGTGACACCGAATCGTTGGGCGACCTCCTCGACGAGGACGTCGGCGTCGCCGACGGCGCCGAGTTCGGCCATGCGCAGGCCGTCGGGGAAGTCGGCCACCATCTGTGTGGCGACGCGCACGGCGAGACGGGTCTTGCCGGCACCGCCGGCGCCCGACAGCGTGACCATCCGATTCTTGCGTACGAGGTCGCCGACGTCGGTGACCTCGCGGCTGCGGCCGACGAAGCTGGTGAGCTGGACCGGGAGCGTGTCGTCTGGGCCTTCGACGGTGCGCAGCCGCGGGTGCTCGGCGGGGAGCTCGGGGTGGCGGACCTGGTGGAGGTGGGCGGGCTCGGCGAGGCCGCGCAGGCGGTGGATGCCGAGATCGAGGAGTGAGACGTCGTCGGGGGGGTCGGCTCCGAGCTGGTCGACGGTCGGCTGGGACACGACGATTTGGTGGGCGTGTGCGCTGGCGGAGATCCGGGCGGCGCGGTTGACGGCACCGCCGAAGTAGTCACCGTTGCGCAACGTGGCGGTTCCTGTGTGCACGCCGATCCGGACGGGGAGGTCGAGCCCCTTGACGGGGTTCCGCGTGGCGAGCAGGATCTCGACCGCCGACGTCAGGGCGGCAGTGGCCGATTCGAAGGCGACGGCGAAGCTGTCGCCTGCGGTGGTGAAGACGTACCCGCCGAGGCGGTCGACGATGTTGCCGATGCGCTTGTCGTGTTCGGCGAGCGCATCGGTCATGGCCTCGGGGTGCTGGTCCCAGAGCGCGGTGGAGCCGACGATGTCGGTGAACAGGAATGTCACGGCGCCTTCTGGTGGTTGTGTCATCAGTCTCTGACCACCCCTTGCCCCAATCCTGCCATGCGTGTGACACTTCAGATCCACTCGGTTGGGCATTTGGGGCTCGACCGACGGACTTCCCAGGGGACGGCATGATCACCAGCCAGAGCGACCAGCGCGAGATCGAGGACCTGCAGCGACTGTTGCTCGCCGTCGGCCTCATGGAGTTCACGGCGTCGTCCCGCAGCGGCGCGTGGGGCGACGAGACGCAGCAAGCGGTGCTTGCTGCGTACGCCAAGCTCGGGTGGGCCCACGACGAGGACGCGACGTGGATCAGTACGCCGGCGCTCGCGGCGCTCGCGTCGGCGTTGCACCAGCATCCGGTCGACGACAGCGGTACCACGGGCGAGGGCGTCGGCGGGTCCGGTTCCCAGATCGGCGGGTCCGGTTCCCAGATCGGTGGCTCGGGCTCACACATCGGTGGCTCGGGCTCGCAGATCGGTGGCTCTGGTTCCCAGATCGGTGGCTCGGGCTCGCAGATCGGTGGGTCGGGTTCCCAGATCGGGAGTGGCGGCGACCCCGAGTAGCCGAGGTCGATCGACACCGCGAACTGGATCGAGCGCACCAATCGTCAGGAACTCTGGCTCCCCTGCTGCTTCCGTGCGTCATGCCGGTGAATCGCCCCGGGTTTGGTGACTGCTCGGGTTAGTGGGTGGCGGCCTCGAGGGCCGGCCGGTTCTGACGGTAGTAGAGGGCTTCGAACTCTGCGGGTGTCGTGTAGCTGGCGTCGTTGGTGATTTCGCCGTGGAGGCGTTGGTGGTTGAACCAGTCGACGTAGGTCATCGTGGCGAACTCGACGTCGTCGAGACCGCGCCATGGGCCTTGCGGGTAGATCAGCTCCCATTTGTAGAGCCCGTTGAACGACTCGGCCATCGCGTTGTCGCCCGATGTTTGGGTCATGGCGCGCCGGCCGGTTTCGCGCCGAGTTTGAGCCGCCCGGAACAGCGCGTCGACCAGAAGCGTCCGATTGAGGACCGCCTGCTGAGACACCCAGCGAACAGCTCCGCTCGGTGTCGAACGCCGCCACCCACGTCCGGCGGACGTCCCTCTATCGGACGCGGGGTGTCGCGCGAGTATGCGTTGCTGGATACCGATCGTTGTGGACGTGATCGATCCTGTCTCATGGACGGGCTGTCGATGGGTGCTCACGGGCTCACCGACCGGCGTTGGCGCGCAAGGTAGGGGTCAGCGGCTGCCGCAGGGTCGTCGCAACTCTGTCGATGCCTCGTATCGAGGTTGTCCTGAAGCCCGACCCGGACGGACCTGCGAGTCGAATGGGTCAGGCCGGGGAGGGGAGGTTCGTTTGTCGCAGCGTTCAAGCCATGAGGGCGTCGTAAGCGGCGGCCAGAAGAAGCCGGTGGCGCACATCGCTATCACCGCCAACCTGGTGGAGTTCTCGATCTGGACGCCCATCCGTCGCGCGGTCGATCGAAACCGTTCCTCGAATCGTCCACCGAGTCCACGCACGAGGTCGTTGACCTCGGCGATCTGCCGGCTCGGCGGCAATGGATGCGACCGCCGCATCTCTCCGAAAGCTTCCAGTTGCGTGTCGTGGGGTACGGTCGTCTGGTTTTCGAGATCGAGGGGAGTTCGCGTGCGCAGAACCCGACAGTGTTCGTGCAGGGCCATCGTGGCCGCCGGGGTGGTGCTGTCGCTCGTCGTGGCGGCCTGCTCCAGTGACGACGATGCGTCGTCGTCGACGTCCGACGTCGTGGTCACGACGCAGGCGACGACCGAGGCTGACGCGGCCGGGAGCGTCGACACGACCGAGCCGGTCCCGACGATCACCGAGGACCGCGCCTACTACATCCTGCCGCCGGGCAACTACGGCGGCATACCGGTGAACGACAACTCGCTCGATCAACTGCCGCTGTACGACGGGCTCACGCCGTTGCGCGGCGACATCACCGACGCCGACATCGAGGACCACTTCCTCCGCGCCGACTTCGAACCCGTCGGGGAGACCACCGAGGAACCGACCGGCCGTCCCGGGACCACGATCCTCTACGACTCGTTCGGTGTTCCTCACATCAGCGGTGACACCCGCGAGGACCTGGCATTCGGCGCCGGATGGGTGACCGCACGCGACCGTGCGCTCCTGCTCGAACTCGGTCGTGGACCGTCACGGGCCGCAGTTGCCGACGTGCCCGGCATCGACGCGTTCTCGCTCGTCACGAGTGCGCAGGAGTTCATCCCGAGCGCAGCAACGGAGCAGCTCGTCACCGATCAGGTGGAATTGATCAGCGACACCTACGGCGACGAAGGCGATGAGATCATCACCGATGCACAGGCCTACGTCGACGGCGTCAACGCCTACCGTGACGCAAACGCCATCGAGGGCGAACCCTTCACCGTGAACGACGTGATCGCCGTGACTGCGTTCATCGGTTCGATCTTCGGTGCAGGCGGCGGAGGCGAAGCCGGCAACGCGCAGTTTCTCTCCGAACTCCAAGTCGCACTCGGTGACGAGCAGGGCCGAGCGGTGTGGGAGGACTTCATGCCGTTCGACGATCCCGAGGCTCCGACCACCATCGAGGAGCGTTTCGAGTACGGCACGTTCACCGGCGGCGACGTCACCGGTTCAGTCGTCATCGACGCCGGGTCGATCGTGTCGCTCGACCCACGTCCGGCCGGGCCGACGCCGGACGGCATTCGCAGCACCTCCGTCGACCGTGGCGCCGCTGGCGTGTACGGCGAGGCGACCGGACAGGTGAAGCGCACGGCATCCAACTGGCTGACGATCGACCCGAGCGCCTCGGTCAACAACACCACGTTGGCCGTGATGGGCCCGCAACTCGGCTTCTTCTACCCCGAGATCGTGCAGCAGATCCACTTGAGCGGCCCCGGCATCGAGGCCCAGGGTGCCGCCGTACCCGGCCTGGCCATGTACCTCCTGATCGGGCGCACGCAGGACTATGCATGGAGCCTGACGTCGGCGAGCCAAGACGTGCGTGACGTGTACGCCGAGATCCTGTGCGAGCCCGACGGGTCCGAGCCCACGATCGAGTCCGACCACTACGAGTATGACGGCGACTGTGTGCCGTTCGAGCAGTTCGAGGCCGGCACGCTCGCAGGCGAACCCATCGTGTACCCCACGTCGGTGCACGGCCCCGTCGTCGGAACCGCAACGTCCGATGGCCGCCCGGTGGCGCTCACCAGCAAGCGTTCGACCTTCGGGCGCGACAGCTTGAACCTCGCAGCGCTCAAAGACATGACCGAAGGCGACGCCGACACTCCTGAGACGTTCTTCGAGTCGGCCGACAAGTTCGGCTTCACGTTCAACTGGGGATACGCCAACCGGGAGGGCATTGCGTACTTCGCATCAGGGCTCCTTCCGATCCGCGCCGAGGGCCTCGATCGGCGCCTCCCGACGCTCGGCACCGGCGAGTACGAATGGCAGGGTTTCCTCGAACAGGACGACAAGCCGCACACCGACGGCAGTCCTACTGGCCGCTTGCTCAACTGGAACAACCAATCGGCGCCAGGATTCATGCACGGCGACGACAACCAGTACGGCTCGGTCCAACGAGTCGAGAACTTCGATCAGTGGCCGGACCAGGTCGATCTGGCCGGCGTGGTCGGCGTGATGAACCGTGCCGCCACGGAAGACGTTCGATCGACCGTCTGGCCGGTGATCAGCGACGTGCTCCTCGGTGGCGACGCACCCTCGGAGCTTGCCAAGCAAGCGGTAGCACTGCTCGACGACTGGGTCGCTGAGGACGCGCCGCGGCTCGACGCCGACGACGACGGGTTCGCCGACAGCCCGGGGCCGTTGCTGCTCGACCAGGTCTTCGAGGCCGTCGTCGCAGCGGTTCGCGAACCGGTGCTCGGGCCTGCGATCGCCGCCGAGGTCGACTTCCGCGGCATCGACGACGCCAGTTTCATCGACAAGGACCTTCGCGCCGTGCTCGGCGAGCCGGTCGAGGGCGAGTTCAACGTTGCCTACTGCGGAGCCGGCGATCTCGATCTCTGCCGGGACTCGCTGTGGGTCGCCGTGGACGACGCCGTGGCGGCGCTCGCTGCGGAACGCGGCGCCGACATCACGACGTGGCTCCCACCGGGACAGCGCCTCACGTTCGAACCCGGGCTCATCGACAACGATTTCCGAGCCACCAACCGTCCGACGTTCCAACAGCTCCTCGAGTTCGCTCCTCGCTGAGCCCCTGGCCTTCATGGATGTCTCCAGTTTTTCTGCCGAGTCCCAGAACCACCCGATTCAGCAGAACGAGGTATTCACGTAGACCCCCTGTGGTTCTGACCGAACTCGAACCCCACGACATCACACCCCGTGCCGCCATTGAAACGTCGGCGCGCCGCAAGATCCCTTCGCCATCGGCACAACCAAACGCAGTCTCTCCAACGGTGCGGCCGTGCCCATTTTCGTCATCCGCTCCACAAAACGCCTGTTCAGGCTGTTTGGTCAACACTTGCATTGATCGTCGTGCCACGTTCGCTGGAGAAAGCGGGTAGCGCCAGGGTCGTCCACGCCGCACGCGCTCCTTACACCAACGCACTCAGACAGCTCGCCGCCTACGCCGCCGGCGTACCCACAGCGTCCGCGCAAAGTACACCGACGTCGCCGACATCGACGAAGTCTTCGTTCACGGGTCGTGGCGCAGTTCAACGGCGAGCCCGGGCCCACCGCCCGACGATCTCGACATCGTCGTCGTCAGCGCAACTCACACCCGGTTCACGCTCGCCGAGCATTGCGCGGCGATCGAGGCCACTTCTGGCCTGGCCGTCGATCAGATGGTCCTCCCGACGGACCATGCGAAACTCACCACCCTCAGAAAGAGGTCGGTACCAGTCATCGACCGGAGAGCGACATGGTCGGCATCAACGATCGTGGGGCAGCAACTCGGCCGCCCGTCTGCGGGACGCACCGTCCTCATCGGTGCTGTGGTCATATTCCTCAATTCGGCCTGCTGCTCATCGCCAAAGGACTCCGCTCACGACGCACACTTCGCTCGAGTCGTTCGGATCACCGGATGCTCGGGAACCGGCGAAGTCAGTCACCTTCGCTAGGCCGACGCCCACCGCATAATCACTGTCGACCGGAAGTGTCCGGAAAGGGACCGTCTACGGAGACATCCGGCGAACAGGTCCGATCGGTGTCGAGCGCGACAACCCATGTCGGTACGTGTCTCCCTTCGGGCATGGGGCGGCCGCGATTATGGGTACTCGGCTTGGGCGGATCCCTGGCGGGTGAAGTCGCGATCGAGATCGGACTGTTGAGCGGCGGTATCTCCTGTCGGAGCGTCGGTGTCAGATGTCGGTGAGGATTGCGAGGGTGAGCGCAACGATGTCGTGTCGGTTCATCGCTGCACCTCGGGCGCGGTGGGTTTCGCTGTCGGCTATGGCGTTCACCTGCCCGGTGGCGAGGGCTCGTACGCCGACGCCCAACTGGCCAACTGGTGGTGGGGACTGTTCGAGGTAGCCGAAGAGCGTGGCAGCGACCATCGGGTCGTGTCGGGCGAGCAGCGCGGGTGCTGCTTCCAGGGTTGCATCGAGCGCGGCCCGGTCTCGTCGGTCGTTCGCCGGGGGACGTGAATATCGGGCACCGCACTTGGGACGCGATGCGGCGCGAGTTCCTGCGGCGCCACCGAGTTACGGGGCGGGTGTTATCGAGTGCCCTCGACCGGCACTTCGGTGACGCGCCGGATTACAACGATCCGTCGAGACCGCCCGGATACGGCTCTGGCAGCCCGTAGTAGATT
>DASQFE010000611.1:0-1546 GCA_035633295.1 Ilumatobacteraceae bacterium
CTCCGAGTGTCCACACGTTGGCGTGGTCGTCGGCGAGGATGTCGACCTCGACGCGCCGGAGTCGGGAGTCGACCGCGCGGGCACCGGCAGTCGCCGCGAGATCGGCGAGTCGGCGCACCGTCGACGAACGCGGGCCGACGACCCCGATGCCCCCGGCCTCGCACAATGCGATCAGATCGAGCCGCTCGGCGGGCCGCCACGCACCGAGCCACAACGTGTCGACGCGGGCCCGTTGGAGACAGGCGACGAGATCCTCCACCGAGGCCAGCTCCGGCTCGTCACCGAGGCGATGGACCTCGTCGGCCTCGCGTGCGTACCACGGCTGCGGGTCGGTGTCGGCGTGGAACAACAGGGTCGTGATCGGCGGTGCGTCGTCGGCGCTGTTCAACCCGCCGACCGATTCGAGCACGCGCACCGCCGACTCTCCCGTGTCGATGACACCGAGACGCGAGATGGTGGCCATCAGACCTCACTCATCGGGCGTTCACCGTCGGAAGGTCGCGTGCAGGTCGGCCGCGACGCTGTCGTCGATCGGCATCGGAAGCGGAACCGTCTCATAGCCATCGAGGCGCACGACCACCGTGCCCTCGGAATCGACGACGACGCAGTCGAAGACGCCCGGTGCGGTCTGATGGGCCACGGCATGGAGCACGCCGCCGGATGCACTGGGCACCGCGAGTACCCGTGCACTGCCCACCCGCATCGGCAGGGCGAGTCGATCCTCGAGGCCGGCCTGCCAGAGACCGGCGGTCTGGAAACACAGTTCGACCAGCCGCGGGGCAGTGACGAGCGTCATTTCGGGCGGAACGTGATTGTCGGGCAGCGGGTCGGCCAAGGCGGCGACCGACGAGTCGCCGTCACGCCACGCCGCGGCGACCACTTGATACGCCGGGCCGTGGAAGTAGAACGAGTACACCTGACCGGCGTCCATCGTCGGGCCGTCCGCTTCGGCCGGAGAATCCATCGTCTCCTGCGTCGGAGGTTCGAGTCCGAGACGCACTCGACCGGTGAAGTGCACCGTGCGCTGCGGGCTGTCGTGGCCGGGCAGCATGCGCTCGGCACTGAGTTGGCAGTCCGCGACGAGTTCGTCACCGTCGGGCCTCAGCACCGCCCGTACGGTGAGCGTGCGCGGCTCGTCGCGGTAGAACTTCAACGGCGCAGCGAACTCCACGTCTTCGACGGCCAACACATGGTGCTGAGGAGCAAGTAGGCGAGCCGCTTCGGCGAACGCTTCCATGCCCATCACGCCGGGCAGCACCGCGACGCCGTCGATGCGGTGATCGTTGAGGAACGGCTGTTGCATGGGATCGAGGGTGGTGTGCACGACGATGCCGTCGTGCACGCTCACGGTGGCGCTCTCGATCATCGGCCCGCGCTCACCGTCGATCAGCGCCGACAGGTCGACTCCACCTCGATCGTCGTACTCGGTCGCCATCAAGCCGAGCGTTCCGGCAACGATCACCTCGCCCGTCGATGCCCCCGACACCAGCTCCCTGCGAATCCAGGCAACGCCTGCCTCGGGCGGCAGCATCTGCACCCCGGCCAT
>DASQFE010000612.1:0-6475 GCA_035633295.1 Ilumatobacteraceae bacterium
GTGAACTATCGCGACGGCCAGACCTGGCGCTACCGACACATCGTGTTCTCCGTCGCCAAGTCGTTCACCGGTCTACTCGCCGAGACGTTGATCGAGGACGCGCTGCTCGATGACCAGCAGCTCCGCCAGCACATCACGCAACCGCAGGATCCGACGTGGTGTGTCCACATGTCTGCTGATGTCATCGATCGCTTGCCAGAGCACCTTCGATCGGATCGCGAACAGTTCGTTCAGGCCTTCGTTGATTCCCGACACCACGAGGCTGACCGCCAGGAACACGAAAACTACCGAGATGACCACGTTCGATGCGTCGCCCGCACTGCGCCCCCAGCATGTTTCGGCCCGCTGACCCGACCGTACACCGATTCTCGGGCCCCGTTTGACGAGCGTCACTTGACCGTTTCCGGCTGAGCCATCATGGGGACCCATGGCCCTCACTCCCGGATTCGACGAGGTGGTCGACTCGATGCAGTCGATCGTGAGCACGTGCGCCACGCGCCACAGCCCAGCGGGCTACTTCCCGGCGATGTACCTCGGCGTCACGCGAGCCGTCGAGCAGGGAATCAACGACGGCATCTTCACGACCCCGGACCGTTTGACTCGGCTCACGATCGCGTTCGCTCAGCGTTATCTCGATGCCTGGAGCACCCATGAGTCGGGCGGCGAGCCGACCGACTCGTGGCAACTCGCCTTCCGCTCAGCGGCCGAATGGCGGCCGACCGTCCTGCAGCACCTGCTCCTCGGGATGAACGCGCACATCAACCTGGACCTCGGCATCGCCGCCGCTGCCACCGCGCCCGGCGATGCGATCCACGACCTACGAAACGACTTCGAACAGATCAACAAGGTCTTGGCGAGCCTGGTGCAGACGATCCAGCGGCAACTCGGGCGGATCTCGCCGCTCTACCGATTCATCGACGAGGTCGGCGGTGATGCGGACCGAGCCGTCGTCAACTTCAGCATCGCCCGCGCCCGCGACGAGGCCTGGAGGTTCGCGACGTTGCTCGCGGCGGCTGATCCGGCGACCGCCCGACAGCGCATCACTGCGCAGGATCGCGTGGTCGCACGACTCGGCGGAACCATTCGGCGACCCGGGCTCGTCACGTCCACCGGGTTGCTCGCCGTGCGTCTCACGGAACGGCGCCGCCCCGGCGAGATCATCGAGCTCCTCTCGAACGCGACCGAGCCAACGACGCCTTGAATCCTCAGGAGTCCGAGGTCGCCGCGGCGGCGATCCGCGCGAGTGTCTGTTCCATTCCGGCGCGATTGTGTTCGCCGCGGTCCGCGACGCCACTCGCCTTGCCGCCGGCCTTCTTGGCCAGCCAGTTGCGCTGGTCGGTCCAGGTCTCGGTCACCCGGCATCCGTCGGCGGTGTCTTCGAAGTCGTACTCCCACTTGGCGATCTTGATCGGGCCGACCGTGACGAGAAAAGAGAATCGCCGACCTGGGTCAGCGTCGACGACCTTCGCATCAGTCGACCACGACTTGTCGCCGTTGCGGTTCTCACCCTTGAACCGGGCCCCTGGCGCCGGACCGGTGGCACCTTTCACCCACTGGCCACCACGGTTCTCCGGCGACCACTCACCCATCCGTGGCAGGTCGGACGCCAGCGCCCACACCGTGGCCGCTGGCGCGGCAATGTCCTGTGTGACAACGACTTGATCTCCCATGCTCCCCCTCGGATGGCAACAGCACCATCGGGGCCAGAGTAGTTCCTCGGATTCTGTGCGGAATGCGTCTCGGCAGAGGCATCTCGGCAGATGCGACGTACTCCGCTCGGAAACGAATGCGTACTGAGCACGAGATCTGTCCATCGGCGAAACACCTCGGAACGGAACCGAAACTCGTGCCGGATCGGTCGACGAACAACGGTGCGCCGCCTACGGTCAAAGAGATGTCGATCGACACCTCCCACGACGGCGCCGACCCGGCGGCGCTCGACGAACCCCGAGTGGACGTGCCGGGCGACAGTGTCGCTCGGCTCGTCCACCCTCGCGCGATCCGGTGGCTGCACTGGATCAACTTCCCGCTGCTGTTCATCATGATGTGGTCGGGTCTTCGGATCTACTGGGCCCACGACGTCTACGCCTTCGGTGTCGGGAGCTGGCAGTGGTTCGCGTTCTTCCCCGACTCGGTCTACGACACCCTGCAACTCGACCGCAAACTGGCCAAGGGCCTTGCCTTCCACTTCGCGTTCGGATGGCTGTTCGTCATCAACGGCGCGATCTATGCGACCTACCTTGCGGTCTCCGGCGAGTGGCGCCACATCGTCCCCGACCGCCACTCTCACCGCGAAGCCAAGGACGTCGTCCTGCACGACATGAAGATCAAGAAGCAGCCGCCGCCGCAGGGCAAGTACAACGCCGCCCAACGGATCTCCTACACGGTGGTGCTCGTCATGGCACTCGTCATCGTTGTCAGCGGCTTCGCGATCTACAAGCCAACACAGCTGTACCCCCTGCCGCTGCTTTTCGGCGGTTACCAAGGTGCCCGTGTCGTCCACTTCTCGATGACCGTCGGACTGTTCCTGTTCTTCCTCGTTCACGTCCTGCAGGTGATCCGATCGGGCTGGGGCAACTTCCGCTCGATGGTCACCGGCTACCAGATCGAACGCAAGGCCCCGAAGTCATGACCGACGGCACCACCCCCGAGAAGACACCAACCGATCGCGAGCAGCAGCTACGAGCCCAGGTCGAGTCCGCACCGACGATCCCGGTCGAGGAGTTCCGTCGGCGCTCGCGGCGATCATTCATCACCGGCGCCGTCGGGGTGACCGGAGCGATCGTCGGGTTTCGGTGGCTTCAGAATCGACCGACTGAAGCAGGCATCCCCGGTCCCCTCCGCAGCGCCCTCGAGCTCAACGAGAAGGTATGGACCAACGTCTCCCAGGAACGATCCGCTCAGGAATTCCCGATGTCGAAAGCCACCCCGATCCGGGTCAACGGCCGAATCGGGATCCGCGACGAGATCGACCTCGCCGACTGGACCGTGCGAGTGGAAGGCCCCGACGGCGATCTCCTCGACGAACTCGACATCTCCACCTTCGAGGCACTCCCCCAACACGAGATGGTGATCGAGCACAAGTGCGTCGAGGGATGGTCGTCGATCGTGCACTGGGGCGGCGCCCGCTTCAGCGACTTCCATCAGCGATACGCCGACCAGGTCGGCGATGTGCCCTACGTGAGCCTCGAAACCCCCGACGGCCTGTACTACGTGGGCTGGGACATGCCGGCGATCATGCATCCGCAGACGCTGCTCGTGCTCCGCCAGGGTGACGAGCCGCTCGACCAAGACCATGGCGCCCCGCTGCGAATCGCTACCCCGAACAAGTACGGCATCAAGTGCCTGAAGCGAATTGGTGTCATCCGCTACGCCCGCGAACAACCGGCCGACTACTGGGCCGAACGCAGCTACGACTGGTACGCAGGGCTGTGATGACACCCCGGGTACTCGCTGGCATCGGCGTCGCTGTCGTTGCCGTCGTCATAGGTGCGGCGTTCGCTGTTGATGGCGATCGCGGCGTCAACAACGACGGCGTCACCGCGACCGTCCCCGCCGACGATGCCGCTGGCGCAGCTCCACCCACCGTGGCTGTTCCCGACCTCTCCGACCGTGGCCAACATCAAGAACTCGTCGACATCGACGGCTGGTTGCAGAGCGACGTCACATCACTCGAGGAACTCGAGGGCAAGGTCGTCGCCGTCCAGTTCTGGACGTTCGGGTGCCGTAACTGCAAGGCGACGCTCCCCCATATGAGGGATCTCTATGAGAAGTACCAGGACCAAGGCTTCGAGATCGTCGGTGTCCATTCGCCGGAGTTCGACAACGAGGCCGTGCAGGCAAACATCATCGATGCCGCCGCCGACCTCGGAGTCACCTGGCCGATCGCTCTCGACACTGCGAAGCGAACGTTCCACTCGTGGCAGGAGGGGCCCACTGCCCATTGGCCGCGGATCTACCTGCTCGACCGCGACGGTCACATCCGATACGACCACATCGGCGAGGGCCGCTACGACCAGATCGATGCCGCTGTCGAGGCGCTGCTCGCCGAGCCGGCCTGAGCGGGCTCCACGTCCGATGCTCCCCGCCTTCGCTGAGGCAATCCGGGCAACCACCCAACCGTGCACGCTCCTTCTACTGTTGCCGGCACTGCTCATGGCGGTCATCACCCGTGGCCGGTGGTACCCGTTCTTCGCCATCTGCCTCGGCGCCGTACTCGGCGGTTGGCTCTTCATCGCCAACGTCGTCTCACTGTCGGATCGACAGCTGCAGCTCAGCGGCATCCTCGTGGCGGCAGCCATCGGGGCCACCGTTGCGGCCCCCTTCGTTTCGTGGCTCGCATTGCTGGAGCGCCCCCCGGCGCAGACGGCGGCGGCCGGCGGGGTCGCCTTCATCGCCACGCTGTGGTGGCGGCCGTGCATCGGGGCCGAGCTCGGCTCGATCCTGACCGCGTCACGCTCCGGTGTGGTCGCGCAGTTGCCAGGCATCACCGCCTACATGCTCGGCGCCATGTTGCCCGTGCTCGCCGTGGTGCTGACCATGCGGGCGATCGACCCGTCACGAAGGACGGCACAACGGGCCGCACTCGTAGCCGGCGGTGTTGCTCTCGTCGTTGCCGGTGCCCTGGCGATCGGACGCCACGACGAACTGGTCGTCCACCTCACCCGCTTGACACAGCAGTGAGCCGGAATACGACAGCCGACACCCCGGTTGCTCGGACCATGCCAGCTCGCCCCTCCCGATCAACCTCGTGTTCGTCCAATCTCATGCGTCGAGGGTTCGGCGCGCTGAACTCCGTGGTGCGGCCGGCTGTCCGTGCCGGCGTCGGCAATCCTCTCGCGCTTGGCGCTGGGGCGGTCACCATCGAGACCACCGGTCGCCGCTCGGGCTTACCCCGCACCGTGCCGGTGCTCGCCACCCGTATGGGCGACAGCCTCACCGTGAGCACGGTGCGCAACGATTCGCAGTGGCTCCGCAACATCGAAGCCGACAGCAACGTCGGCGTGTGGCTCTTCGGACAGCGCCGCTCTGCGACCGCAACGGTGTCGCGCGGAGCTCTCAACACCGTTCGCCTCGACCTCGCGCCGGCCAACTGATCGCCGGTCAACTGATCGCCGGTCGGTCCGTCAGCCCCCCGATGGACCGACCGGCTCGCAGTCATTCCCACACCCCGTCGACGATCCGCCGAATCCGGCTGGCGCCGGCCGATGCAACACCGCACCGCTCGGTGAGAACATGACCGTCGACTCGCCGGCGAGAGTGGCATGACCGTCGATGATGAGGCTGTATCCACCCTCCTCGACCGGTGGATAACACAGTGAGATCGACGGTCGTTCGGTTGCGTTGTGCGCCGTTCCACGACCCACATCCATCACCAGGCGCTCGCCATCCCAGGTCGGGGTGACCGCCACGATCTGAGCGCGAAGGTCGTCGCGAACCGTCAGCAGGTAAGCGAACCCGTACTCGGAGGTGGCTGCTGCGAGGTCGGGCAAGGCGACCGGAATGCTCATGGACCAAGCGTAGGCAGGTGTTGCACCCATCGTTCGCTCTGCGACGACGCTGCCCAAGCGTTCTCCGCTTCACTGACCGTCGATTTCGGACATTCCCGACCCGTTTTGTCGGGAATTCGGATATCTTGCCCGCTGACGACACCGATCGGCGTCGTACACGTCCACCGACTGGAGATCCACCATGACTGTTCGTCTCGGCGACATCGCACCCGACTTCACCGCCCCGACCACACAGGGCGAGATCAGCTTCCACGAGTGGCTCGGCGACTCGTGGGGCGTGCTGTTCAGCCACCCGAAAGACTTCACGCCGGTGTGCACCACCGAACTCGGCTACGTCGCGAAGATCAAGCCTGAGTTCGACAAGCGCAACGTCAAGGTGATCGGCCTGTCGGTCGACCCGGTCGAGAGCCATGTCAAGTGGGAGAGCGACATCGAGGAGACCCAGGGCACTGCGGTCAACTTCCCGATGATCGGTGACCCTGACCGCACTGTCGCCGACCTCTACGACATGATCCACGAGAATGCCAGCGACACCATGACGGTGCGCTCCGTCTTCGTGATCGGCCCCGACAAGAAGGTGAAGCTGACGCTCACCTATCCGGCCTCGACCGGACGCAACTTCGACGAGATCCTGCGAGGGATCGACAGCCTCCAGTTGACCGCCGACTACAAGGTTGCAACGCCGGCCAACTGGAAAGACGGCGACGACGTCATCATCGTGGCGGCAGTGTCCGACGACGATGCCAAGGCCCTCTTCCCAGCCGGCTGGAACCCCATCAAGCCGTACCTCCGCGTCACCAAGCAACCCAACCGCTGACCTTCTCCCGACTCACCTCGCACCCCCGCCGAAATTCTCCTCCCGGTGCGCGCTCAGCGCGCACTGGGAGGAGAATTTCGGAGAGAGGGGCGCTGGATCAGAGCCAGGCGGCCTCGACCCAGGCGCGAACGGAGGGCGCGAGGCGGTC
>DASQFE010000613.1:0-9375 GCA_035633295.1 Ilumatobacteraceae bacterium
GTGATCGGTGGCTGCACCTGGGCTGACCGAACGCCGAACGACGGCGCTGCGACGATCACGCACGTGGTCGACGGTGACACGATCGATGTGCGCATCGGCGGACGCGACGAACGCGTGCGACTGATCGGCATCGACACACCCGAAACGAAGAAACCGAACGCTCCGATCGAGTGCTACGGACCCGAGGCAAGCGCGTTCACCACGTCGCTGCTCCCAGTCGGATCCACCGTGCGGATCGAGCGTGACGTCATCGGCCGCGACGACTACGGCCGACTGCTCGGCTACGTCTACCTGCTCACCGATGGCAGCACCGGCACCTTCGTCAACATGGAGATCATCCGGCAGGGCTACGCGACACCGCTGACGATCGAACCCAACTCCACGTTCGCCCGCGACTTCGCCGAGGCGGCCCGCAATGCCGAGGCCGCCGGGCTCGGACTCTGGACGACCTGCTCGTCCTGACCGTCCGGTAGCGTCGCCGCCGTGACCGATGAGATCTCCCTCGCCGAACGTCTCGGGCACCGGCTCGACGATCGTCTGGTGATCATCTCCTGCGACGACCTCGGATCGTGCCACGCCGCGAATGTCGGGGTCTTCGAAGCGCTGCACGACGGGGTGGCGACATGCGCATCGATCATGGTTCCGGCCCCGTGGGCCGGCCATGCCGCCCGCACCGCACTTGCGACCGATGACATCGGCGTCCACCTCACCCTCAACGCCGAACACGAGTGCTACCGCTGGGGTCCGATCACCCATGCCCCGTCGCTGCAGTCGGGTGAGGGTGGCTTCCCCCGATCGCTCGAGGACCTCTGGCAACATGCCGATCCGGCCGAGGTGTTGCGGGAGTTACGTGCTCAGATCGAGCGCGCCATTGCCTGGGGTCTCGATGTGACCCACCTCGCTCCGCACCTGACGGCCATCACGCTGCGGCCCGAGTTCTTCGATGTCTACCTCGAGCTGGCCGTCGAGTTCGTCCTGCCCATCCGGCTCCCGTCGACGATCACTGCGGAGCAGGCGGGCTTCCCGTTCCGGCGTCTCGCCGCAGAGGAAGGCGTGGTCTTCCCCGACCACTTTGATCACGACTGGCGCGCCGGGAGCGCGGAACGGGTGTACGGCGCCATCGACGATCTACAGCCCGGCGTCACCGAGATCCATGTCCAACCGGCCATCGACACCCCGGAGGTGCGGGCACTCGGCGCGTACACGCAGGGTTGGATCGACGACCTCGAGCTGGTCACCGGCGACGCACTGAGAGAGCGCCTCGCGTCAAGTGGCGCCACGCTCATCGGCTACCGCGATCTTCGCGACGCCATGCGCTCGACTGACTGATCCTCTGACCGAAACGTCACGTTTGACCCGGCACGGTGTGACGGTTGGGCTCCGTGGGGCAGTGTTGAGCGTCAGGGTTGGGCGACGAGGGCGGCGATCGCGGTGGCGGCGGCGCCCGACTTCAACTCGTCGAGCACGATGCCGGTATTGCCCGATGCTTTCAGTGCGCCGCGCATGTAGGCAACCGTCGGATCGAAGTCGTCGGCGGCGGCATCGATGAGCCCCACGGTGACCACCACGTCGGCGTCGTCGGGGCCTTCGATGCGCTCATCCTTCTTTGCGACCACGACGCGGTACTGCACACTCATGGCGCCACGCGCTCGCGCACCCCAGCGAACAGATCGCGCTCGCCGTCGCCCGCGGGGATCGACCCGACGAGCGATCGAGCAAGGATCCAGTCCTCCCACGGGTACGCCTCGGTCATCTGGTCGTCGTCGACGCCGAACCACCAGGGCGCGTTCGGGTCGACCTGTGTGGCATGAGCCCGAAGCGCTCCGGTGCGGGCGTACATGTATCCGGTGACATCGATCCGCGTCGTGATGCGATGATCCTGTCCGGGCCGGTCGAGCCACTCCTGCTCGAACGGCGACTCGCCCTTCAAACGCAGGATCATCTCGTGGAGTGCCATCATCCGGGCCTTCGACCACACGGAGTAGTAGAGCTTCGACGGGGCGAAGGGCTCGCCGAGGTCGGGGTACCAGTCGGGGTCGCCTGCACGCTCGAACGCCAGCACCGAGATGTCGTGGACCCGGAGGTGATCAGGGTGCGGATAGCCGGCCTGGTCGTCGCCGTAGGTGATGATCACGTGCGCCCGTTCACGGCGGATGATCGCCACGAGCCGGCCGGTTGCCTCGTCGATGTCGGCCTGATGGAAACAGTCGGGGTGGCCGTTCGGTTCGGTCTCGGCCATGCCCGAATCGCGATAGCCGAGCATCTCGACCACATCGAAACCGATGATCGCCGCCGACGCCGCCAACTCACCCTCCCGCATCGAAGCCACGAGCACCCGCTCCTCGTCGGGAGTGAGGCCGTGGAACGGCTGGCCCGGCTCGCGCAGCGACGGGTTCTGCAGGTCGCCCTCCTCGCCGCCGGTGCAACAGACCAACACCGTGTGAACGCCGTCGTCGTGATACCTCGCGAAGGTCGGCGCGCCTTTCGACGCTTCGTCGTCGGGATGCGCGTGAACGGTCAACAACGTCAGGCGTTCGGTCACCCGGGGGAGGCTACCGGTCGATCAGTCGGCGACGCCCGACCAGACGACCATGCCCGACCATCCTTCTGAAGGCCTACGCTCCGGCGGGTGAGACGGCACACGGCCCAACGATCGACTGCGGTCGCTGTTGCGATTGCACTGGCGATGCTCGTTGCAGGGTGCGACACCGGCGACGGCAAACAGCTCCGGCCCTACGACCCCGCCGACTACCCTGCGCCAACCCCAACCACCGAGGTGGCCAGCAGCGTGCTCCTCGACGACGACCTCGGCGGTGGCGAACCCAGCGTCGCCCAGGCGATCTCCGACACGGGCCTGCTCGAGTCGTTCACGCTGACTGCTCCGTGGCTGAACGGATCCTCGATCGACGCTCGATACACATGCGACGGCCCCGACGTCGCACCGCCACTCAGTTGGGGTGGCCTGCCCGACGGCACCGTCGAGATCGCCCTCACGATGGTCGACGATTCTGCGGTCAGCGACGGTCAGCCATTCGTCCACTGGGCCATTGCAGGGCTCGACCCGAACGAGATTGCGCTGGCCGAGGGCGATGTTCCTGCCGGGGCCACCCAGGCCCTCAATTTCTTCGGCGATGTCGGGTACGGCGGGCCGTGTCCACCCCCCGGCGATGACGCACATCTGTACCGCTTCACTGCATACGCGCTCAATTCTTCGCTCCAACTTGCCGATGGAGCACTCGCCACCGAGTTCTTGGAGGCCATTGCACAGGCCACGATCACGTCGACCGACCTGATCGGGACCCGTCAGCGCTGACCGCCACGTCGGAGATCGACATCGAACGAAAGCGAGCACGTTGTGACAGATGGCGACAGCGACAACGAGGCGGTCCACCCCGACCCGATTCAATTCGCGACGTCGCTCCCGCTTGCCATCCGGGAACTCCTCGATGCCGACCGAACTGCTGCCATCGTGCTCGCTCTCGACGGTGAGGTGCTGTCGGCGAACGAGACTGCATTGGAGCTCCTCGGTGCGGAATCCGTTGCGGCGATGACCGTTCGATCCGCCAGCTGCGCCGTCCTTCGATCGATACTCGACCATGCACCACGCGGTCTCGTCAATGGCACGACCAATGGCATCTGGCAGGGCGACATCGACTACACCGACCCCGCCGGAGAACACCGGATCTTCCGAGCAACTCTGGCCACACGGCACGACTCGGCGTTTGCCGGGGGCGGATACATCGGCCTCGCAGCACACGACGTCACGATCTCGCGACGCACTGCGGCGAACCTTCGTCACCGCGCCACACACGACTCGCTCACGGGGCTCGCCAATCGACGCCAGATCCTCGCGACACTCGCCCGAGCGTTGGGGGATCAGCGTGGGCGACCAGGCCACGTGGCCGCGATCTTTGTCGACTTCGACCGACTCAAGTTCGTCAATGACGCGCTCGGCCATCAGGTCGGCGACCGCCTGCTCATCTCGGCAGCACAGCGCCTTTCCCACTCGATCCGCCCGGGCGACAGTGTGGCCCGTATCGGCGGCGACGAGTTCCTCGTGGTCTGCGCGAATCTGGCCGGCGCCACCGAGGCACTCGGTCTCGCCGATCGTGCCCGGCGGGCGCTGACCGGGAGTCTCCGGCTCCGGCAACTCGACGTTCCCCTGTCGGTGAGCGTCGGCGTCGCCCTCAGCAACGACGAGTTACTCACCGACAACGACGTCTCGGCGGCGTCGAGGCTGATCAGCAATGCCGACACCGCGATGTACGAGGCAAAGAGCGCTGGACGTGGTTGCAGCGTGCTCTTCACCGCTGAAATGCACTCTGTCGCACGCGAGCGCGCCGAACTGGCCTCCGAATTGGCGCGAGCGATCGCCGACCGACGTCTCACGGTCGAATACCAACCGATCTTCTCGACCGTCACCAATCAGGCGGTCGGTGCCGAGGCCCTGGTTCGTTGGGAACACCCCGAGCGCGGGCCAATCGATCCGAGCACGTTCATCTCGATCGCCGAGGAGGCTGGAACGATCGCGCAGCTCGGCGAATTCGTCCTCGATCAGGCCCTCCTCGAGACCAGGCTCTGGACCGAGCGAGGAGTCATCGGCGACGACTTCGCCGTCCACGTGAACGTGTCGAGGGTTCAGTTGGCGAGCAGCTCCTTCGTCAACTTCGTCATGGCCACGTTGAGGAGTCATGGGGTGCGCCCCGAACAGCTCGTGCTCGAAGCACGCGAAGCCGCATTGCTCGGGCGCAGCGTCGACGTCGACCGGTCGCTGCAAGCACTGCGACGCCTCGGAGTACGCACCGCCATCGACAACTTCGGCGCCGGCGCCAACACGCTCTCGGTCCTCACCGACATCGGTGCCGACATCTTGAAGCTCGAGGGAGCCTTCAGCCTCTCGACGGGTTCGTCCGACACCGACACGCGACTGGTTCGAGCGGTGGTGCTGCTCGCCCACGCATTGGGGATGCGCGTCGTTGCCCAGCGGGTCAGCGATGTCGAGCAGCTCCGCCACCTTCGCGCAGCGGGTTGCGATGCCGTGCAAGGCAATCTGCTCGCTCCGGTGGGGAGCGCCGACGATCTGATCATGACGATTTCGTTCTGACTTCTCGATACGCAAACCCGACGCGCTGGCTGTCCCTTCGTCACGTTGGTCGGTACCCTGGCGGACGTGCCGTTGCCGCCACCGCCTCCACCCGGCTCATCCGGCGCTTCGGGACCCCCGTCGTTCGGATCTGCCTCCGCCCTGGGTGCTGCCGGGCCCACGGGACCACTCCCCGTCGCCCCACCGTCGGCTCCGGCGACCACGTGCTACCGCCATTCCGACCGCCCGGCCGGACGCCGATGCACACGGTGCGGGAACCCGGCCTGCGAATCGTGCCTCGTGCAGGCCACGGTCGGCAGTCATTGCCTCAGCTGCGCGAAGGCCAGTCGACCCGATACGTCGACCCGTGTGCGCTTCTGGTCGGCGCGTCAACCGATCCTGGTGACGATGACGTTGATCGGCATCAACGTGGCGATCTTCATCGGTGTCCTGCTGTTGACCCGCGACCCCGGTGCCTTGACGGGCAGCGTCACCGATGCCCACTTGATGCTGGGCGTCAGCCGCGACGTGCTCGCTCAGCAGATCGCCTGGCAGAGCGCTGACGGTCTGTTCATTACCGAACCGTACGGGTGGTACCGACTCGTCACGTCGGGGTTCATGCACTTCGGCATCATCCATCTGGCGTTCAACATGTATTTCCTCCTGTCGCTCGGGCGCATGCTGGAGCCCGCGTTGGGACGCGTGCAATTCCTGTTGCTGTACATGGCGGCGCTACTGGGCGGTTCGCTCGGTGTCATCGTGATGGGAGGCGCCGGTATCACCGCCGGCGCATCCGGCGCGGTGTTCGGGCTCCTGGCTGCTGCCACCATTGGGCTGTGGAGGCGAGGCGTCAACCCGTTCACAACCGGGATCGGCGCCACCTTGATCCTCAACCTGTTCATCACATTCGCCATCCCCGGCATCTCCATCGGGGGCCACGTCGGTGGCATCATCGCCGGCTCGATCTGCGGCCTGGTGATGCTCGCACCGTCGCACAGGAGCTTTCCGAGATGGGCGTCGTACGCCACCCCCATCGCCGTCGGGTTGTTCAGCGTCATCGCCTCGGTCATGATCGTGACCGCATGAACGTGACCGCATTGACGTGAAGTGGTGATCGCCCGTGAGCCTGCGTGACCGCCACCTCCAACGCCTTCGCCACGAACACTTCGACACGCTGGTCATCGGTGGCGGCATCAATGGTGCTGTTGCGGCGGCATCACTCGCGGGCCGGGGCGCATCGGTTGCACTGATCGACCGTGGCGACTTCGCCAGCTTCACCAGCCAGGCATCGTCGAACCTGGTGTGGGGCGGCTTCAAGTATCTGGAGAACTACGAGCTCTGGCTCGTGTTCAAGTTGTGCCGATCGCGCAATCGCCTCATGCGGGCCTATCCGGCCAACATCCGCCAGATCGGGTTCTACGCGGCGCTCGACACCTCTGCGCCGTACAAGCCCTGGTTCGCCGGGCTCGGGGCGCTCGGCTACTGGATCATCGGACAGTTCGGCACCAAACCACCGCGGGTGCTGTCGACCGCGAAGATCGAGCGCGAGGAGCCTGCTGTCGACACTGCGAGCGTCGCCGGTGGCATCGAGTACTTCGACGGCATCCTCGTCGACAACGATGCACGGTTCGTCTTCTCGTTCGTCCGGGCTGCGATCGAAGCGGGCGCCGCCGCCGCCAACTACGTCGAACTCGTGTCGGCCGAGCGGGTCGACGGACGTTGGGTGGCGACGGTTCGCGACGTCGACCGCGGCGACGAGTTCACGGTGACGGCCACCACGATCGTCAACGCTGCCGGTCCGTTCGTTGACGAACTGAACGAGGAATGGGGCGTACGCAGCGACCATCGCATCGTGTACTCGAAAGGCATCCACCTCGTCGTTCCCCGGTTGACGACGCACGACCATCATCGGGTGCTGGCGTTCTTCGACGACACCCAGCGGCTCTTCTATGTCATCCCCATGGGTCGCCGCTCGGTGATCGGCACGACCGACACCCGCGTCGACACGCCGTTCACCGAGGTGACGGACGACGACACCGACTTCCTCCTCGGCCAGATCAATGCGCGTCTCGACCTCGACGCGCCACTCACCCGAGCCGACATCATCGCCGAGCGCACGGGCGTTCGCCCGCTGGTGGTGCCGACGGCGCGGCGTGGACGGTCGTGGTTCCGGCGTGGAGGCGACCCCGACCCCTCCACGGTCGACTGGACGAAGCTGAGTCGCAAGCACGCCGTCGAGACCGATCGCGCGCGCGGCATCGTCACGATTTTCGGGGGCAAGCTCACCGACTGCCTCAACGTGGGCAAGGAGGTTGCCGACGAGATCGAGGCACTTGGTGTCCCACTCGAAGCCGACCTGCGCAACTGGTACGGCGAGCCGGCCGAGGCGACCCGCGACGAGTTCTACCGTCAAGCCCGGCTGATGCGGCTCGACGAGTACCGCGCCAAGGCCGACACCGAACCGCTCACCGACCGGCTCTGGCGACGCTACGGACGGCGCGCCTTCGGCATGCTCGAAGCGATTCGCGAAGACCCGACGATGGCCGGCGATGTGATGGGTTCCGCCGACTACCTCCGCGTCGAGCTGTACTCGGCGGCCAGGTCGGAGATGGTGACCCGCCTCGAGGACTTCATGCGGCGACGCTCGAAGATCGAACTCGTCGTCCACGACGAGGACATCCGCAACTCACCCGGGCTCTTCGACGTTGCCGAGATCCTGTTCGGCGACGATGCCGAGCGGCGATTGGCCGAGTACTTCGGTGGCGCTGATGCGGTTCCGGCCGCCGTTCTTCAACGGCGCTCACATCTCGATGCCGCCCCGTGATCGCGTCGATCCGCAAGTTGTTGTCGGGTGAACGCCCGGAGTTCGACGACGCATGGCTGCCGGTCCTCGAGCAGCAGTTCGAGCACTGGCAACTGCTGACATCTGACGAGCTGGAACGCATGCGGGCTCTGGTCGCCGGCTTCTTCCACAACACTCGGTGGGAGGCGGCAAAGGGGTTCACCCTGACTGACGACATCAAGGTACTGATCGCCGCACAGGCAACGATGCTCCTACTCGGACTGGAGATCGACGACTATCCGCAACTGACCTCGGTCATCGTGCATCCATCGACGGTTCGTCTGCACGGGGTGCATTCGGCGGGTGGCTCCGTGGTTGCGTCGGGGACGCAGAGCCTGCTGGGCCAGGCCCACTACCGGGGCCCGGTCGTGCTGTCGTGGAATGCCGCACGACGAGGCGCCCGCTTCCCCGATGCCGGCGAGAACGTCGTGTATCACGAGTTCGCCCATCAGCTCGACATGCTCGATGGCATCACCGACGGCACCCCGCCGCTCGGCGACGAGGCTGCTCGACTGCGCTGGGTCGAGGTGTGCACGACCGCCTACGACACCGTTCGTGCCGAGGGATCACCTGTCCTGCGGCCGTATGCGGGGACGAACCCGGCCGAGTTCTTCGCCGTCGCCACCGAGGTGTTCTTCAATCGGCCGGTCGAGTTGTTCGCGTACGAGCCGTCGCTGTACACCGAACTGCGCAACTTCTACCACCAGGATCCCGCCGCCCGGATGCCATCGCGCCATCCCTGAGCTGGGGCGATGCTCTCGAGACAACTCTGTGACACCCCCTCGTCAAGATGGCGCCCATGATCACCAACACCTCCACCCTTCGCTCTTCGACGACCGACCCGATCGATGCCGCCGAGCAGCTCACCCTGCTGCCGAACGAATCCGTGACGGCCCGGTTCCGCCTCAGCAGAGACACCCGTGAGCGCGGCTTGCGCCATGTGGCCGAGATTCGCCAGATGCTCGCCGAGCGGGCCGACCGCACCTCCAGCGCAAACAGCGCGCAGATGCTCAACACCCGTCGCGATCAGGCCGCCTGAGCATCTTGATGCTGAGGAGCTGACGGAGGTTCGACGTCGTCAGCCGGCGCTGGGCGACAGGTCGGTGACAGCCTGCCAGTAATCGAGCGCGGGATCGAGGGGGAGGATGGCCAGCGAACTCGTCGTGACGCCGTTGTCGAAGTACTGCTGGATCTGGGCACGGCACTGCTCGGGCGACCCGTGCACCACGAGGTCGTCGACGACCTGATCGGGAATCGCCGCAAGCGCAGCCTTGCGATCACCAGCCGCCCAGGCGTCCCACATGCCCTGGAGTTGATCACCGCGTCCGAGCCACTGATGGAACGCCGCGTACACCGGCACGTTGAGGTAGGCGGCGATCGCAAACTTCGCTGCGCCTCGCACGATGTCGGCGTTCTCGCTCGGGCAACAGAAGATGCGCGCCACGATCTC
>DASQFE010000614.1:0-2789 GCA_035633295.1 Ilumatobacteraceae bacterium
CGCGAGACTTCTGGGGTGGTCATCGAGCCCTCGCCGCGCAAGCACTACCGATCGGTCACACCGCGGATGGTGGTCCACGACGTCGGCGCACAGGTCGCGTTCTTGCGACACGTCTTCAACGCCACCGGTGACGTCGATCCGAGCCGTCCCGCCGAAATCGTGATCGGCGACTCGCTCCTGATGATCTCGTCGACGAACGAACGCCCGGCATTCCCAGCGTTCCTCTACATCTACGTCGACGACGCCGATTCGACATTTGCGCGCGCCATCGCGGCCGGTGCCACAGTCATCGAGAATCCTGTCGACACGCCGTACGGAGACCGTCGTGCGATGGTGAGTGACGCCTTCGGCAACGTGTTCCAGATCGCGCATCCACTCGCGCCATCCTGAACTCTGAGAGGATGCGTCTTCTCTGCAGCCCGATTCGTTGAGTGCGACGGTCGCACACTGTCACCTATCGCCGGCTGTGCAGACCGTCGATATGTGCGGGTGCGCCGGGTTCGGGCAAGCGCACACTCCGGCAGATATGTGCTGTGGATCTTGCGAGTCGCTATCTCGACACAAAGCCCGGCACGGGCGGTGTGCCTTCCAGCACCACCATCGCTGCCAGCCCGGTCGGGTGGTCCACGGCAAGCGTGTCCAGCAACCGATTGAGCGCTTCAACAGTGAGCAACGCAATGGTGGTGCCCTCATGGTCACCCGCCTCGGCGAGTCGGTCACGTAGCAACACCGCGCCGGCTAGCGCCTGAAGAAGGTTGTCCTCCACAATCTCGTTCCCGGCCTGATCGGACACGAGCGCATCGTGCCCGAACTGGGACCGGATTGCCAGTACCGAGCGGCAGTTCGGAGCGTCACGGATGCGCGGCGTCAAGGTCCGCTCTGGCCCCCTGGTGCGGCCGACTCTGGAGAATCAAGTTGCATAGATCAAGTGGTGCGACCGCGTGTTCGAGCCCCCGCTCTCCGGCCTCGTCCGACGCCGTGGGTCACGGGATCCGTTCCGCCTCCGGCTCGGGATCGTGCGGGTCCACAGGGTCGTTACCGTCAACGACGTGTCCGTCAGCGACAATCGCGTCCGTCTGTCCCTCCAACCGAGTGGCATGGTGAATCGGACCCCGCGATGCGGCATAGGCCAGAGCGGCCACGGCGCCGAAGGCGATCGGCAATGACCGGTAGACGAGCTGAGGATGGATCTGGCTGTGATTGTTCAGGACCAGATACCAAGCCATCGCGGGCACAGCGACGATCGCGCAACACACCATGATCGATCCGATTTCGCCCTTGGAGCGACGCCACCTGATCAGGCCGTAGGCGACGGCGGCGAGTGTCCCGATCACCACCCACGGCGTGAGCGGCTGGCCCCACCACCGCTCGACGTTGATCGTCAGCCCGCGTACACGCGACTTGGTCACGCCGTTCGTCCCCGAGGAGAGACGGAACCCGATCTGTTCCGTCACGGCGTCCGTCACCGTCGAAAGGCCGACGAACAACGACGCGACGACCCATTTCGACACCCACATCCCCCCCAGTCCGACCCCCCATCCGCCCGCGGAAGCGGCGCTGACCTTCCAGAGACCCTGCTCGGACTGTCGAACACGAGCAGCGATCGCGCCGAGCGTCGCCCCGGCGACCGTGAGCGCGTACGACCCAGGCATTGTCGTCATCAGATCGAGGTAGGCGGTGACGGCACCCGCCAGGGCGGCCGCGAGCGCTGCCCTGCGCCACTCGGGCCGGTCCTGCACCAGGAGGAACGCCAACCAGCCGGCGACCCAGGCGCTGCCCGTCCCGATCGCCGTCGACGTCGAAAGGCTCCCGATCACCACGTCGGTCGTGAGCAGCGTCGGCACGAGCAGGAGCACTGCAGGGGTGGTTCCGAACGACCGTCGCACCGCAGCACACATCCCGCCGACTGCAACGGCCATGAATGCGAACGCGAGCCAGCGCGTGCCGGCAACCCCGACGAGTCCAAGCCCCGGTCGGGTCAGGATGCTGTAACCGTGCCAGTACCGAAGGTAGGAGTAGCCGGACCGGAACTCTCCAGTCTCGGAGTAGGCGTCGAGCGCGGCGCCGAGCCGCTCACATCCGGTGTACGCCGTACCGAGCAGGGCGTGGGCGACAAAGCGCTCGCCGGAAACAGGAGCGAGACCCAGCGAGAACGTCGTGCACTCCGTGTAGCGGGCAGCCTCTGTGCCGAGGGGCGTCGGCCCGGGATGTGACTTATCGGTGAGGACGCCGGCGTGTCCAGCATCGATGAGGTGGTCGGCGATTCGTGTATTGGGAACGGCGTACGCGGCCATGACGCCGACGAGCCCGAGCAACGGCGCGCACAAGAGCAGGATGAGGAGACGGCGCTCCACGCTCACGGAAACGGTTTCGAGCTGGTGTCCGTGGAGCGGCCCGCGCTCACCCCGCGCACGAACTCGTCCTTCGCCATTCGCTGAGACGGTAGCGCACACAGCGCCCGGGCGGTCACCCAGAAGTCGCCATCTACAACGAACAAGGCGAACTCATCGGAGGCTTGTATCAGCGAGACGGCGGCCCCGGCCCGGCCGACGTCATCACCACGATCCGCTCGGTGTTCGCCGGCGAGGCTGACGTCGACCGGTTCGTGCAGGCGCTGGTGTTCAACTGGCTGATCGCCGGCACCGACGCGCACGCCAAGAACTACGCACTGGTGCTCAGTGGCACCAACGCCCGCCTGGCGCCGCTCTACGACGTCGCATCGGCCCTCGTGATGCCCGAATGGAACTGGCACAAGTGGGAGCTCGCGATGAGCATCAACAAGAAGGGCA
>DASQFE010000615.1:0-2450 GCA_035633295.1 Ilumatobacteraceae bacterium
TTCACGGGCGCAGCCTCCTTCACGGGCGCAGCCTCCTTCACGGGCGCAGCCTTCTTCACGGGCGCAGCCTTCTTCGGCGCTGCGGCCTTCTTCGGAGCTACGGTCTTCTTCGCGGGCGCAGCCTTCTTCGCGGGCGCAGCCTTCTTGGCGGAACTCGTCTTCTTTGCAGCCATGTGCACTCCTCCAGGCGGGGTGAGCGGCGGACTCTACCGGAACGTCTGCCCGAACGAGCGGCATTGACCCCGCAGATCGAACGTCATGCCCGTACAACGGTGATGGCCGGCTCAACATCGCTGTCAGAGCGTTCGGTGAAGACACTCGTCGCCAACGTTTCTCTGGCGATCAAGGCTTCGTGCCCGGCAACCGCCTCCAGCCACAGGTCGGTGGCAGTGACGGTGAGCACGATCCGGTCCGACACGTCGAATCCGGCGTCACGTCGCGCCTGCTGGATGAGCCTGACGAGGTCGCGAGCACGGCCCTCCACTTCGAGCTCAGGCGTGACCTCGATGTCGAGCGCCACGACGCCGACATGCGAGCTGAGCCCTGCGCTCGCCTTGTCGTCCTCGGCAACGAGCTCGAGGGCGTACTCGTCGGCCTCCAGCACGACACCGCCCACGGTGACCACGTCGCCCTCGACGTTCCAGTCGCCCGACTTGTGCGCGCGGATCACCTGCTGGACATCCTTGCCGAGGCGCGGTCCGAGACGGGCCGGCACCAATTGCAGCCGCTCGGTGGCAACCGAACCGACGTCGTCGGTGAGTTCGACATGGCGAACGTTGACCTCGTCGGCGATCACGTCACGGAAGTCGACCAGTCTTGACGCGTCGGGCGATGCCACCGTGACGGTCTGCAGCGGCAGCCGAACTCGGCGCTGGTGCGCCTTGCGCACCGAGAGCGTGGCCGAGCAGACATCGCGCACGAGGTCCATGGTGGCCACAAGATCGTCGTCGGCGGGAAGCTCGTCGACCGATGGCCAATCCGTCAGGTGGACGCTGCTGGCAGCTGCGCCGTGCAGTCCCGAGTGGATCTCCTCGGCAACAAGCGGAAGGAGCGGAGCGATGACTCGCGTGAGCACCGAGAGCACCGTGTGCATGGTGTCGATCGCATCGGTGTCGCCCGCCCAGAACCGGTCACGGCTGCGACGGATGTACCAGTTCGTGAGGACATCGAGGTAGTCACGAACAAGCTGACACGAACCGAACAGATCGAAGGCGTCCATCGTCTCGGTGAGGTCTCCCACGAGAGCACGGGTCTTGGCCAGTACGTATCGGTCGAGCACGTTCACCGAGTCGACGCGGATGGTGCCCTGAGAGCCGGCCGCATTCGAGTACAGCGCCAGGAAGTACCACGAGTTCCACAACGGGAGCAGAACATGACGAACCGTGTCACGTATGCCCTCCTCGGTCACCATGCCGTCGCCGCCTCGCAGGATGGCCGACGACAGCAGATGCCAACGCATGGCGTCGGCCCCGTGTTTGTCGAACATCTCACGCGGGTCGGGATAGTTGTTGAGGCTCTTCGACATCTTGCGACCGTCGTCGCCGAGCACATTGCCGTGGCTCACGCAGTTGGCAAACGCGGGTCGGTCGAAAAGCGCAGTGGCGAGCACGTGCAGCGTGTAGAACCAACCACGGGTCTGGCCGATGTACTCGACGATGAAGTCGCCCGGATAGTGATGCTCGAACCATTCGGTGTTCTCGAACGGATAGTGCACCTGAGCGAACGGCATGGAACCCGACTCGAACCAACAGTCGAGCACCTCGGGGACGCGCCGCATCATCGATCGGCCCGTCGGATCGTCCGGGTTGGGACGCACCAGATCATCGACCTGCGGCCGGTGGAGATCGGTGACCGGCACCCCGAAATCAGCCTCGAGATCGGCCAGCGAACCGTAGACATCGATGCGCGGATAGGTCGGATCGTCGGACTGCCACACCGGGATGGGTGACCCCCAGAAACGGTTGCGGCTGATCGACCAGTCGCGGGCATTCTCCAGCCATTTTCCGAAGCTGCCGTCCTTGATGTGCGCCGGCTGCCAGGTGATCGCCTGGTTGAGTTCGACCATCCGGTCGCGAATCGCCGTGACCTGCACGAACCATGACGAGATTGCCCGGTACACAAGCGGCTGCGCGCAGCGCCAGCAGTGCGGGTACGAGTGGTCGTAGGTGGCGTGACGCAACACAGCCCCACGCTCTTTCAGTTCGCGGATCACGAGCGGATTGGCATCGAACACGTGGGTGCCCGCCCAATCGGTGATCTCATTGGTGTACCGACCGTGCTCGTCCATCGGACAGATCGTCGGGATCCCCGCGGCATTGGCCACGAGTTGATCGTCCTCACCGAAGCCCGGTGCGAGGTGGACGATGCCCGTGCCGTCGTCGGTCGACACGAAGTCGGCACCCAGCACCTGGAACGCCTCGCCCGTACCGAAGCGTTCGATCTCCGCGAAG
>DASQFE010000616.1:0-4536 GCA_035633295.1 Ilumatobacteraceae bacterium
GCCGGCGTCAACGATTGCTCGCGACGCACCGGGCGCACCTTTGAGCGCTTTGGCCAACGACTCGACCATCACGAACTTGTCAGCCTCACCGAGCCCGCGTCCACCGGCGACGACGACTGCTGCCTCGTCGAGCTTGGGGCCTGACGTCTCTTCGACATGGACTGCTGTCACGATTGCGCCGGCGGTCGAGCCGAGGTCGGGGACCGGAGCCGAGACGACCTCACCCGCTGCGCCCGCGCCGGCTTCGGCGACGAAACTCTTCGGACGGAATGCGGCGAGGAACGGACGCTCACCCGTGAACGTGGAGTTCACGAGCTTGGCGCCACCGAAGATCGGCGTCTGCACGGTGACGGCGTCACCGTCTGCGGTGACGCTGGTGGAGTTGGTGAGCACCGTGCGGTCGAGCTTGACCGACAGCCGCGCCATCACGTCACGGCCCTCGTAGCTCTGCGGGAACATGATCAGGTCGGGCGTGTCGCCACCGGCAATCACGGCCTGCATCGCAGCCGACACGGCCACGCCCGGGAGGGTGCCGCCGAGATCGCCGGTTGCGTACACCGTGGTCGCGCCGTGGTCGCCGAGTACGCCGGCAACATCAGCGCCGTCACCGGCGATGAACGCCGAGACCGTGCCTGCCAGGCTGCGCGCCTTGGTGAGGAGTTCGAGTGTGCCCGTCGTCGGCGCGCCATCGGCGGCCTGTGCGAACACCCAGATGCTGTTGATTCCCATGATCGGTCTCCTCAGATGACTTTCAGGTTGTCGAGGAACTCGACGATCTTGTTGAAGGATTCTCCATCGTCTTCGATGACCTCGCCGGCCTCACGGCTCGGGGCGTCCTCGACGGAGGTGATCTGCTGGGCCCATGAGACCGAGTCGACACCGAGGTCGGCGGCGGTGACGGTCTCGACCGGCTTCGACTTCGCGGCCATGATGCCCTTGAAGCTCGGGTACCGAGGCTCGACCACGCCGGCGGTCACCGAGACCACGGCGGGGAGTGAGCAGGTGACCTCGTCGTAGCCGGCTTCGGTCTGACGATTCACCTTGAGGGTGCCGTCGACGATCTCGACGGTCTTTGCGAAGGTGACCGACGGCAGACCGAGCACCTCGGCGAGCTGCTCGGGCACGGTGCCGGTGTAGCCATCGGACGATTCGGTGCCGGCGATGATCAGATCGACATCGCCCAGCTTCTTCGTGGCCGCCGCGAGCAACTTGGCGGTGGTCAGCGCATCGGCGCCGCCCAACGCCGGATCGCTGACGAGTACAGCCTTGGCCGCTCCCATCGCAAGGGCCGTGCGCAGACCCGAGGTCTCGTCGTTCGGGGCCATGGAGACGAGGCTGACCTCTCCCCCGCCCGCAGCGGTCACGAGCTGCAAAGCCATTTCGACGCCGTAGCTGTCGGACTCGTCGAGGATGAGCTTGCCATCGCGCTTCAGAGTGTTGGTGGAGGGATCCAGCTCGCCCGGCAGCGCCGGGTCCGGGACCTGCTTGACGCAGACGATCACGTTCATAAGACCTCCCAAGTTACCGGTGCGTCAACTTCGACCCAAACTCGTGCCCCCGCCCAATCAGCGTGCCCCCCGACACCGCGTTACCGTCACACACCTTGAAGGTCCTGCTCGTGGTCAATTCGTACGCCTCCTCGGTCACGGCGCGTAACACGGTGATCGTGCATCGGCGCCTGAGCCGTGACCACGAGGTCGAGCTGGTCGAGACCAACCGGCGAGGTCACGCCACCCGATTCGCCCACGACGCTGCACGACGCGGACTTGACGTCGTCGTCGGGTTCGGCGGCGACGGCACGCTCAACGAAGTCGCAACGGGCATCGCCGGGTCCGACACGGCCCTCGGCGTGCTCCCCGGCGGCTCGACCAACGTGTTCGCGCGCACGCTCGGCATGCCGAACGACCCGGTCGAGGCGGTCGAGTATCTCGCCAACGGCATCGACGCCGACGACTTCCGTCCGATCGGACTCGGCCAGGTGAACGGCCGCTACTTCTGCTTCCACACCGGCGTCGGGTTCGACGCCGCGGTCGTCGAACGCGTCGAGAAGCGCGGCTCGTGGAAGCGATGGCTCGGCCATCCGCTGTTCATCTGGGCCGGGATCACCACCTGGCTGACCGGCTACGACCGCAGTACACCCCACTTCCAGGTGAGCAGCGATGGCACCACCGACCCGATCGACGGCTACTTCACGATCGTGCTGAACACCAGCCCCTACACCTATCTCGGCAACCGACCGCTCGACCTGTCACCGGCAGCAACGCTCGATCGAGGTCTCGTGGCGATCACGTTCACGAAGATGAGTTCTGCGGCGATCCTGTCGTCGCTGGCGGGCGCCCTTCGCGGCGGTGGTGTCAGGCCGGCAGCGCACCTCGACGTTCGCGAGGACGTCGAACATCTGGTGGTGGAGCACGCCACGCCGTTCCCGTATCAGGTCGATGGCGACGCACTCGGTTCGACGACTCGTCTCGAGTTCGTCCATGTGCCCGATGCCGTGAAGCTCGTCGTGCCGCTCAGGGAGCCGTCGACGGCCACTCCTCCACCGGCCACTGGGCCCACGATGGGTTGACCGCGGCCGGATCGCCGGCGCGGCCGAGCGCTGCCAAGGCAACGTCGGGCACGTCGGTGCAAACACCGTCGACACCGAGGTCGGCGAGTTCGACGAGTCGGATCGGGTCGTTGCTGGTCCAGGTGTTCACCGCGAGGCCGGCGTCGTGGCAGTGCGCCACGAACTCCTCGGTCACCTTGGGCTCCCACGGATTCACGGCTGTGTGTCCGGCCGCGGCGATGCCGGCGATCCGGTCGGCGCTCACGGTCGAGACCAGCCATGCGGTGGCGATCTCCGGCGCAACGGCTCGACACGCCTCGAGCGTGTCCCACGAGAACGACGAGATGAGCCAGCGCGGGACGGCTGCCGGCCCTCGACGACGTAGCTGCTCGACGATGGGCGCCACCATCGCCATCGTCGGATCGAAGCCGGCATCGGCCGGCCAGTTCTTGATCTCGACGTTGACCAGCATCCGGTCGCCGCATGCATCGAGCACATCGTCGAGCGTCGCCAGGTTCAGCCGATCGACCTCATCAAGCAAGTCCGGCAACGGATCATGGGCCACCAGCAGCCGACCATCGCCGACGCGCCGCACGTCGAGTTCAACCCCGTCGGCCCCCATCTCATCGGCCAGACGGAACGCCTCCGGCGTGTTCTCCAGGGCAGCAACCGATGCACCACGATGACCCAGAATCAGCATGCCCCCATCATGACGCTGCCGCTCGATGCCATTCGAACACGAGATGAACCGGAACTGAGCAGTTGGTGAACAATTGGGACCAATCTCCCCTTGCGAGACCGCCACATGGCGCGTACAGTTCGTCCCGGCCTGAGGGCCAGTCACGTCGTTGCAAATCGGCGAAACACACCAAAATCCCCCGGCGATCCGCTCGCCCCAACACCTACGAGGAGCACCAACGTGTCGATCCTTGCGTCCAGCCTGACCCTGGGAGCCGCTGACTACGAATGGCGCGACGACGCCATCTGCCGCGACACCGATCCGGAGTTGTTCTTTCCGGTGGGGACCACAGGGAATGCGCTGTATCAGATCGACCGGGCCAAGGAAGTGTGCACCGAGTGCACCGTGGCCTCGCAGTGTCTCGACTTCGCCCTCGACACCAACCAGGATTCGGGCATCTGGGGTGGGCTCACCGAAGAGGAGCGTCGGGTGATCCGACGTCGCCGGGTCGCCGCGGCCCGCGCCGCTCGCGCCAGCTGAGGCTCAGTCGTCGGTTGGCACGGTCAACTCGATGATCGTGCCGTGTTGGCGGACCGATCCGTCGCCGATCCCGGCGAGTTCGAGTTCGACATCGCTCACCGGCCGGATCTCGATCGTGCCGTTGAGTTCGGTCGTCACGAGTGTTCGCACGATCGAGAGTCCGAGCCCGGTGGCCTGATCGAGTTCGAACGACGGGTCGACGCCACGACCGTTGTCGACCACCCGCACGGTCAGGCGTCCGTCGAGGTGGCTCAGCGCCACGTTGACGTCGCCGCCACCACTACCCTCGGGGAACCCGTGGTCGACGGCGTTCTGTAGCAACTCGGTGAGCACGACCGACAACGGGGTCGCCGTGTTGGCCGGAATTCGTCCACCATCGCCGCCCACGGTGAACCGCACCGGCCGGTCGGGTGACTGCAGGCTTTCCTCGGCGAGGCGCAGTAACGGCCGCACGATTTCGATGAAGGCGATGTCGTCGCCGGGCTCGCGCGACAACGACTCGTGAACGAGGGCGATGGTCCTGATCCGGCGCACCGACTCCTGGACCGCCGCTTTCGCCTCCGGATTCGTGAGTCGCCGCGACTGCAGACGTAACAGCGATGAGATGGTCTGCAGGTTGTTCTTGACCCGGTGATGGATCTCACGGATCGTGGCGTCCTTGCTGAGGAGCAACCGATCACGCTTGCGCAACTCGGTCACGTCGCGAACGAGGAGCAGACCGCCGGCGATCTCGGTGCCCGACTCCGTCGTTGCGATCACCGGGACGCAT
>DASQFE010000617.1:0-2029 GCA_035633295.1 Ilumatobacteraceae bacterium
TGCGTCACCGGTCGTCGATGGGCTGCTGGCCGACGTCGCCGCCATCGGAGCGCTGACGCATCTGTCGGCTCGCGCCATCCAGGCGCCGCCGACATGGCGAACGGCGACGGAACAGGAGTGGGGTGGCGGGGCGTTGTTCGACCTCGGAGTCCATCCGGTCGGTGTGACGCTGCGCACCGCCATGGAAGCGGCCGCCGGTCCGCCCGAGAACCTGACGGCCCTGATCACCGATGCATCGACCGAGCGGGAACACGCAACGGTTCGGCTGCACTTTGCCGCGGGCCTCATCGCCACCATCGTCGTTGGCTGGCAGCCCGGCACAACACCCGACTGGGATGTGCAGGCATCGAGCGCCAGTGGCGTCTTGCGAGCGGAGCTGTATCCGCAGCCATCCCTCGAACGCAACGGTGAACCCATCCGCACGGGTGTCCGACCCCTTGGGCCATCACTCGTCGACGACTACGGCTACGCGCCCCAGCTCAAGCGCTTCTGGACAAACATCCGAACCGGGCGCGCCGTTCCGGCAACCTCAGAGCTCGGCCGTCAGGTTCTCGACGTGATCTCCGCAGCCCACTGGTCCGCCGGCCGCAACGCAATCGAGGTGACCCTCCCCTTCCAAGGCCCCAGAGACCGAACCCCCCGCCAACTCCTCCAAGCCACACCCTGACGTACACGATGTGTCAGCCACATCGTGTACGTCAGCGTTCGGAGAGGTTGCGGCCCTTCTCGATGACGACGACGCCTTCTTCGCTGACGGTGAATCGCTCGCGATCGGCGTCGAGTTCGAGACCGATTCGGGTCCACTCAGGAATCACCACGTTCTTGTCGACGATGCAGCGATGCAGGCGAACTCCCGGGCCGATGTGCACGTCGGGGAAGATGATCGAATCGGTCACGTGCGCATCATGATCGACATAGGAGCCGGGACCGATGATCGACCGCTCGACGTGTGACCCGGAAATGATCGAGCCTTGGCAGAGCAGGCTGCCGTCGACGAACGACGGCTCGCCGGCATGGCCGCGCGACACCTTCGCCGGCGGCAGCGCGCGACGCGAGGTGAAGACCGGCCACTTCTCGTTGTAGAGGTTGAAAACCGGTACCGGAGCGATGAGGTCCATGTTCGCGTGGAAGAACGAATCGATGGTGCCGACGTCGCGCCAGTAGCCCTTCTCCCGCTCGTCCTGGCCGGGAACGATGTTCTTCGAGAAGTCGTACGCCCGAGCCACGCCGGCTTCGGTCAGCGCCGGGATCACGTGGCTGCCCAGATCGATGTAGGAGTTCTCACGCGGCGTGACGACATCGATGAGCGTCTGGGTCTCGAACACGTAGTTGCCCATGCTCGCCAGGCACATCTCGTCGTTGCCGGGCATGGTCGGTGGCGAGGCAACCTTCTCGTGAAACGCGATGATCCGCCCATCATCGTCGACTTCGATCACACCGAACTCGGTGGCCTCATGTTTGGGAACCGGGATGGCGGCAACGGTCACGCCGGCGCCGGTTTCTACGTGTTCGTCGACCATCTGGCGCGGGTCCATCCGATAGATGTGGTCGGCGCCGAACACGCAGACGATGTCAGGTGACTCGTCGGAGATCAGGTTGAGGTTCTGATAGATCGCGTCGGCCGATCCCTGAAACCAGTACGGACCGCGTCGCATCTGGGCGGGCACGGGCGTCACGTAGTTGTCGAGCATCGCCGAGAAGCGCCACGTCTGAGAGATGTGTCGGTCGAGGCTGTGGCTCTTGTACTGGGTGAGCACGACGATCTTGAGGTACCCGGCGTTCGCAAAGTTCGAAAGGGCAAAATCGATCAGGCGGTACGTGCCGGCGAATGGAACCGCCGGCTTGGCTCGGTCGTTCGTGAGCGGCTGGAGCCGCTTGCCCTCGCCTCCAGCGAGCACGATCACGAGCACTTTTGGTTCAGGCTTCATCAACCTCCAACGTACACACCATCGTTGGCATCATCCCGACAGTTCGGCGTAGAGGGCGGAATATTCATCTGCGGGCAACCTCCACGACCAGTCGATACTCA
>DASQFE010000618.1:0-3341 GCA_035633295.1 Ilumatobacteraceae bacterium
CAGGCCTCGCCGTCACCAGGCTCGCCGAACATCGTCACCTCGACTGGAGGTTCCTCCGTCAGCAGGTCGAGGTCGACGAGCGCTTCTACCTGCCCGACGACCAGCGCGACCCGATCCCGTGGCAGTACACCATGCAAGCCACCAAGCCTCGCTGAAACGGGACCTCCGACCGTTTCGAAACCGCCCTCGACCCTGATGATGCGAGCCGGGATTGAATGGCCAGCGAGCGAAGTGTCGCTTGGCATAGTCGATGTCTCCTGAGTGGGCGATCTCGCCTTCGTGCAGATCTACGGTGACGAGTGCCGCTTCGAGGACTGCGCCCCCAGTCATCTTGTCCGCCTCCGCCAGCGCACTTCGCCCAGATCGATGTATCTCTTGAAGAACACGATGCTGCCGGCGATGAGTCCGACCAAACCAAAGATGAACCACGGAATCACGAGAGTCACGAGCGCGAACAGTGACATCATGAACAAGACGGTCCAGAACTGGAGCATGAAGTAACTGGGCTGCCGCCGGAAGATCTTGTGATTCTGGCCGGCGTCGTCAGTCACAACCAGTCACCGTCTTCGAGAGATGATCTAAGCCCATGTCGTCCGCCCTGGATCTATCGAGCACAACGAGGTGTACTCACTCCACTTCACCGGCCCCCAAGCCAGAAACCTGAACCCCTCACCGTGCGACGGCGGCCGCACGTACAGAGAGCTGCGATGACTCTCCCAGCCCGGACCGTCGGCACGGTCACCGCGATTACCGGGTGCGCTGCTTGGGCCGAAGTCGAGTGGTCTGCACCGTGGTCGCAGGGTGATTCTGTGCGGGTGTTATCGGGCGGTGTTCGCCGAGCCGAAGCCTGTTGGCGAGGGCGTGGACAGAGGACCAAGTTTCTGCGTGGTTCGGTAACCCGGAAGCCGGTGAGAGGCTCCTTTCCGATGATGAGACTCGAAGAAGATCGTGAGAAGTGGTCGGGGCTGGTGCGAGCTGCTCAGTCTGGAGACATACAGGCATGGTCCTCGCTGATCGACCGGTTCGAGGACTTGGCGGTCGCTGCCGCGTTCGGTCTCTGCGGGAACCTTGATGAAGCTCCTGACATCGCGCAGGAAGCGTTCGCCCAGGCCGTCCGGCACATCGCCAGCCTCGAGGACCCGAACGCGTTCCCAGCGTGGCTTCTCAAGCTCGTCCGCACAGCGAACAATCGAAGGACACGCCGTCGCCGTCTTGCCACGGAGCATCTCGACACGGTCGGCTCCCGCATCAGTGGGGCGGCATTGTTGGTTGAACAAGCTGGCGGGCCCGAACAGGCTGCGCTCGAAGCGGCCGAAGCAGCTCAGGTTCGCAACGCAATCGAGCGGCTCCCCGAGAGCGAACGATGCGTCGTCGCCCTGCACTACCTGGCGGAGATGCCCTACACCGACGTTGCTGAGTTCCTTGACATCTCTGTGCCCGCCGCCAAGAAGCGGGCGTGGTCCGCCCGAAAACGATTGAAGGAGACATTGCCGATGGCTACCGACGCGCTGGCTGCTGCCCGCCCCTCAGGAACGAAGAAGTTCCGGGACACAATCCTGGTCTTCCAGGCGATCCGGACTGGAGATGCCGACCTGCTGGATCGTGTCCTCGCCCGCGACCCCTCGCTGGCCAACACCTCGGAGGACTGGTCGGCAACTGAAGGCTTCGAGTCGAACCTTTCGTTCTCCGAGCGAGCGACTGCGTTGGTTCGTGCATCAGGCAGCGGTGACCTGCGCCTCGTTCGATTGCTCGTCAACGCCGGTGCCCAAGTTGACGGGGTCTGCGGTTGCGTCGACGGGGAGAGTCCGCTGGCGGCGGCGGTGAACATCGGAGCCGTCGACGTGGCCGAGTTCCTCGTGGAACAAGGCGCCTCGCTCGACGACGCCGCATTCGACGGCGGATCTACCGCCCTTCACGTCGCTGTGCACAAAGGCCTTCACGGTCTGGTCCGAATGCTCCTCGCTGCCGGGGCGGATCCGACGCTCGAAGACGCCAACGGCCGCACCGCCGCAGATTGGGGTGTACTCAAGGCAACGAGTCGGCCCGAACCGGAACACGGCGACATGCTGTGGACCCGCATTCGCCCGGTCGATCTGTTCTCTCCACTCCGGCGGGGCGCACTCGTGCATCTCCCGCCTGCCTACGGGCTCGGAGCGATGCGCACGGTCTACGGCATCGTCGATGCCCTCGAAGCTCGGTTCTGGATGGTCGGCTTCGAGCACGGCCCCTACAAGTCGCATGAGTTTGAACAGGAGGTGCGCGAGAGCGGGACCCCGTCAACTATCGACCTTGTTCCATCGGGACGCCCTGCAGATCGTCGCCAGCAGTTCGCGAGCAGTCTCGAGCGTCTTGCTGCTGACCCGAATCCGAAGGTTGTGATGGTCGTGCCAGCTCCTGGCCACGAGCACGACGTGACCATCGCCCTCCCTGGCCTCGCAGCCGATCCCGATGTGCTTGCGACCATCGTTGTCGCACCATTCACCCCGGACCCGGTGGTGCTCCCCGAGGCCGTCCCCGAGGGGTTCGACGCTCGCATCACCTTCGACCAGACTCGCGCCGGATTGCGTATCTGGCCCGCGATCGACCCGGCACGCACTGGCGTCCGAGCCAACCCGGATTCTCGCCATGACCAGATTGCATCCGCAGCACGCGAGATCCTCATCACCTATAGCGACCTTGATCCGGCGCTCGACATGCCCGATCCTGCCACGTTCAACGATCCTGGCTTCGCCGAGCGAGCCCAGTTGCTGCACCGCTACCTCTCCCACGCGTTCAGACCCTTCGAGCACCTCGCCGCCGAACCTGCAGCCGACACCCCGATCGCCCAACTGCTGCAAGACGTCCAGGAGATACTCGACCGCTGACACCACACACGCCGGCGCGATCGCTCGACATTCCGTGACGTCACAAAGAGGCTTCGAAGTCGCACACCGACGCGGCGCCGTGCGGCGCGTTACGGCGCTCCCGTTATGTGCGCCATGGCAGTCACCGCCGGTGCGCAGGTTTGCCGGATCCTGTGCGGCATCGATTGCTTACCGACTGAACATTCTGATCGAGGCTGGTGCGATTCGGAGGGGTGCTCACATGGCCGTGGAGGCGACCGCCGGACTCTCAGAACGTGTCAGTGAGCCACGAGGTGAGGTGGCCCACGACTGCGTCGGGTTGCTCGATGATCACCATGTGGCCTGCACTGTCGACGACTGCAAGTCGAGCACCGTCAATGGCTTCCGCGATTCTCTTGGAGATCTTCGCTGGCGTGGCCTTGTCGAGTTTGCCGACCAGAACCAGCGTGGGTGGACCGGCCGTTGAGAACGAAGGTCTCAGGTCGATATCTCCTGTCG
>DASQFE010000619.1:0-3077 GCA_035633295.1 Ilumatobacteraceae bacterium
CGGTCGCAGGCGGGCATCCATCGGCGATCAGACCAGTACGGAGATACATCATGCGCTTGCGTTTCGGCACCTTCATGGCACCGTTCCACCCACCGGAGCACAACCCCACGCTGTCCCTCGAGGCCGACCTCGACCTGCTGCAACACATGGACACGCTCGGTTTCGACGAGGCGTGGATCGGTGAGCACCACTCTGCCGGGAGCGAGATCATTGCGTCTCCGGAGATTTTCATCGCCGCCGCTGCCGCACGCACCCAGCGCATCAAGCTCGGCACCGGCGTCGTGTCACTGCCCTACCACAACCCGCTGTGGACGGCCGAGCGAATCGTGCTCCTCGACCATTTGACACGCGGTCGCATCATGCTCGGGGTCGGACCCGGCGCCTTGCCGACCGATGCTGCGATGCTCGGCCTCGAACCCAGCGAGATGCGCCCGCTGCTCGAGGAGTACATGGCGATCGTGATGCAGCTGCTCACCAGCGACGAGCCGGTCAACTACTCCTCCGATCGCCTGACCCTCCGCGACGCCCGGCTGCACCTGCGCCCGTATTCCGATCCGTTGTTCGACATCGCTGTCGCTGCGGTCGCGTCCCCTTCGGGTGCGAAGCTGGCCGGAAAGTACGGCGCGGGCGTGCTGTCGCTCGGTGCGACGGTGGCGATTGGCATGGATGTCCTGGCGCACCATTGGACCATCCAGGAAGACGTTGCCGCACAGCACGGGCAGGTGGCCGACCGCGACAAGTGGCGTCTCGTCGGGCTGATGCACCTGGCCGAGACCGAAGAACAGGCCCGGCAGGACGTCGAGTACGGCATCACGCAGTGGTTCCGGTACTTCCAGAACGTCGCCGCGTTCCCTCAGATGGCCGTCGAGGGCGGCGACATCGACGAGATGGTCGCCTTCGTGAACGGTGGCCTCGGTGTGATCGGCACCCCGGACCAGGCGATCGCTCAGATCGAGGAGTTGCTCGAACAGTCCAACGGCGGCTTCGGCGCCTATCTCACACTGAGTCACAACTGGGCGAACAACCAGGCGACCAAGAAGAGCTACGAGTTGTTCGCCCGTCATGTGATGCCGCGCTTTCAGGGAAGCGTCGGCAGCCTCATCGGCGCAGCCGACCGGGCACAGCAAGCCCGCCCCGAACTCGCCGAGAAGCAGTTGGCAGCCGTCGACGAGGCCGCGCAGCGTTACGAGGCGGAGATGGCCAGCAGCTGACTCGCAACCCGTCGCTGCAGTCTCCAAGAAGTTCTTGGTCCCCATCGTTCCTCGAGTCTGGGAGGATGTCAGCGTGGGCGATGGGCAAGCGGGCCAAGAGGTGGCGGGTCGGTCATGACACCGGTCGTCGAGGTCCTCGAACTCGGTGAGGTGCAGCTGCCTGACTGGCATCCCCGAGTCGACGACGTGACCGCGCTGATCCGTGGGTTCGTGATCCGGCACCCCGACGGCGTGGTCGTGTTCGATACCGGCGTAGGGCAGGGCCACCCGTTGATCGACGACCTCTACAAGCAGCCCCAGATCACGCCAATCATCGCTGCACTCAACGCGCTCGGCGTCGATGAACGCGACGTCACCGCGATCGTGAACAGCCATCTGCACTTCGATCACTGCGGCCAGAACCACGCCCTGCCGTCGGTGCCGGTCTATGTCCAGTCGGCCGAACTCGCCGCAGCGCAACTACCGCACTACACCGTCGCCGAGTGGGCGCACATCGAGCCCGACCGACGACGAGTCATCGACGGCGACGAGGAGATCGCTCCCGGTGTTCAGATCTTGGCCACTCCCGGGCACACGCCCGGCCACCAGTCCCTCTTGGTCCAGGGCACCGATGGCCAAGCACAGCTCATTGCCGGTCAGTGCTGTTACACATGCGCCGAGTTCAGTGCTGGCACCGTTGCGGCGGACAACATCCACGACGAGACATATCGGGAGGCGGCGGCCGAGACAATCGGTCGTCTTCGACGTCTCGACATCGCCGCTGCGCATTTCAGCCACGACCGGACGATCTACAGACCGTCGACGGAACGCAACTGAAGCCCACTCGATAGTCCCGCCCATATTCCCGGGACCCGCATCGCACGACGCGCCGCAGTGCGAGGCCCAAGCAGCGCACCGCACTTTCCGGCCGGGTCGGCGCATGACGCTTCGGAGCGACAATGCTCGGTCTGTGAACCTCGATGAGCTCGTTACGTCGATCATGGCAAGGCCCGGGCCGCTTCGGCTGGTTGCCGTCGACGGACCCGGCGGTGCCGGCAAGTCCACCTTCGCGCACGAGCTGTCCGAGGCGGCCGACGGGGCACCAGTGATTCACACCGACGACTTCGCCGCCGCTGAGAACCCGATCGACTGGTGGCCCCGACTCCTCGAACAAGTCATCGAGCCATTCGCCCGAGGTGACACCGCGCGCTACCAACGCTACGACTGGCCTTCAGAGACGTTGGCCGAATGGCACACGATCGAACCCGCACCGATCGTCATCATCGAAGGCGTGTCGGCGGGTCGCTCCGAGTGGGCGGCACATCTCAGCTATCTGATCTGGATCGAAACCCCTCGCGCGGAGCGCCTCCGCCGCGGGGTCGAACGCGACGGCAACGCAGCACTCGACAACTGGGAATCGTGGATGGCCGGCGAAGACGCTCACTACGCACGTGATCCCACCCGCGAGCGTGCCGACGTCGTGATCGACGGCACACAACCAGTCGAGCGACCCCGCACAGATCGACACGCGTAATCACGCGACACGAAGCTGCCATCGCGCTGCACTTCGGCCCAAGCCGCACACTGCACAATCCCGACGACCGTCGCCGAACCGGCGACAGTTGGTGATTGCGTAACGATCGGCACCTCGACGCCGTCGACCTGACCGACATCGCCGGAACGCGAGCGGTTGGCCGATGGAATCGGTTGAGCGAAGTGTGCGCCACCATCGTGGTCGTGGTTTCAGAGACCCAGCCGGACGGCGATGGCGCGGTGATCATCGGGCGAGAGGACAGATGCCGCGAGGCCCCAAACAGCGTCGAACGCCTCGGCGGGGGCGCTGGCCTTCATGCCGCCGAGCAGCTCGGTACGGTCGTCGACGTTCAT
>DASQFE010000620.1:0-7925 GCA_035633295.1 Ilumatobacteraceae bacterium
AGCGGCCATGTGTCCACTCGATCGCCTGCTCGTCGAGACCGACAGCCCGTACCTCGCACCGATCCCGCACCGGGGCCAACCCAACCGGCCCGCCTGGGTTCCTCACGTCGGCCAGTTCATCGCCGACCTTCGCGACGTCCCTGTCGCCGACATCGCGCGGTTGACCGTCGACAACGCAGCAGTGTTCTTCGCGCTCTCCTGAACGGGGCCGACCCGGGACGGGAGACTGACCACTCACCGTGGTCGACGCTGGCGTCCGGATCGCCAATCACAGCGTCGAGGGGTACAATCACTGCCCCCCATCCCGATGACGGCACCGGCGTGTCGGCTCGCAGGATCAACGACCAACCATGGCACTCACCCCACCCGACCGACGCCGCATTCTGCTGGCGAGCGCGCTGACGCTCGTTGCGATGCCCGCGCTCTGGTGGGCCAACCAGCCCGGAGCCCCCAACGTCGCCACGGCCGGCATCGTCGTGGTCGACAGGTCGCCAACAGCGCCAACCGCCGGGACCGGCGACGTCGCCCCGGTATTCCTCGACGGCCCGGCCGGGCAGGTGGGCGCCGGCCTCGCCGAGATCGCCGTCCCCGAACCCCCTGCGATTGCCAGCATCACGACCACGGCCACGTTTCGAAGCACCCTCGGATCGCCGACGGCGTGCATGGTCCCCGGAATCGGCGGCGGCCAACAAGTGACCGTCGTCAACCTCGACAACAATCGGTCGGTCACCTGCACGGCCATCCTCGCACCGAGTACCGCCGCCAATCAGCTCGTCATGGCATCCGAACTCTTCGCCGAACTCGCCGATCCAACCGACGCACCGATTCCGGTCGAGATCCGTCAGTGACGCACTCGCGGCCGGCGATTCGAGAGCTCCTCGAATCGGCGTCGCTCGCCCCCCGGCGGGACCTCGGCCAGAACTTCGTGGCCGACCCGAACACGGTGAGGCGCATTGCGGCCCTCGCCAGGGTCGGCCCCGACGACCGGGTGGTCGAGATCGGCGCCGGGCTCGGATCGCTCACGCTCGCACTCGCCGACACCGGCGCCCGTATCACGGCCATCGAGATCGACCGAGGTGTGGTTCCGATCCTGCGCGACGTGGTGGCCAGCCGCGAGAACGTCCGCGTCGTCGAAGGCGATGCGATGCAGCTCGACTGGTCGATCGTCCTCGCCGACGACTCGCCCGACGAACCCGGCTGGGTACTCGTGGCCAACCTTCCCTACAACGTCGCCACCCCGCTGATCTGTGATCTGCTCGACGGCGTCCCCACGATCGAGCGGATGATCGTGATGGTGCAGCGCGAGGCAGCCGAACGCTTCGCCGCCGCGCCGCGCACCTCTGCCTACGGCGCTGTCAGCGTCAAGACGGCCTATTGGGGATCGGCGAAAATCGTCGGCCATGTGCCGGCGTCGGTGTTCGTCCCGCGACCAAATGTCGAGTCGGCACTCGTGGAGATCAGCCGTCACGAACCACCGACCACCGATCCCGACGCCCTCTTCGCGCTGGTGCGCACCGGCTTCGGACACCGACGCAAGATGCTGCGGCGCTCGCTCGCCGGCATCGTCGCGCCGGACACGTTCGACGCCGCTGGCATCAGCCCGACGGCCCGCCCCGAGGAGCTCGACGTCGACGACTGGTGTCGACTGACCGACGCTCACCTCGCCGCCAACGCGCCCGGGTAACGTCACCGAGATGGGAGCCGACGACGCAGTGCCGGTGTCGCTGAGGGCTCACGCCAAGCTGACGAGATCGTTGCGGATCACCGGAATCCGCCCCGACGGGTACCACCTGATCGATGCCGAGATGGTCAGCCTCGACCTCCACGATGTCCTCGTCATCGACCCCACCCGCCGCGGTCTGGCGGCCACCGGCGCCTACTCCAGCGGGATGCCGCTCGATGACTCGAACCTCGTTACCAGGGCACTGCGCCTCGCTGGACGACCGGCGCACGTCACCATCGACAAACGGATCCCCCACGGCGGCGGCCTCGGCGGTGGCTCGACCGACGCCGCCACGGCACTGCGCTGGGCCGGGTTCGCAACCACCGCCGACGACCTCGCGGCCGCTGCGCGCCTCGGCGCCGACATTCCGTTCTGCCTCGTCGGAGGCCGAGCACGGGTCACGGGCATCGGTGAGATCGTCGAGCCACTCCCCCACCTCGACATCGTGGTCACGCTCGTGATCCCCCCGCTGGCCGTCAGTACGCCCGTCGCCTATCGGGCATGGGACAACCTCGGCGGGCCGACAAGTTCGGGACGAAACGATCTCGAAGCAGCGGCGCTGGTCGTGGAACCACGCCTCGTCCGATGGCGCGACCTCATCACGGAACACATCGGGACGGCACCGACCCTTGCCGGAAGTGGCGCCACCTGGTTCGCCGAGGGCGAACATGGCGACGCCCTCGCCGAACTGGTCGACGAGGGCGCAACGGTGGTCGTGGCACGAACCGTGCCGGTGGACATCGCCAGCTGGCGAGGATGAACTACTTGCGACGCTGGTGACGCGTACGGCGCAGCATCTTCTTGTGCTTCTTCTTCCGCATGCGCTTGCGACGCTTCTTGATCAGAGAACCCATAAGGCGCGCCACGCTATCGGCCGTGTCAAGGCCTGCCACGCGAGATACTGTGAACGGGCGGACAAACCGTCAATGCGGGGTCGAACCGTGACCAGTCCGGGGTCGTCTAATGGTAGGACAGCGGTTTTTGGTGCCGCGTGTAGGGGTTCGAATCCTCTCCCCGGAGCTCATGAGTGTTTCAGCAATCGTGCTCGCCGCCGGAGAAGGCACGCGGATGAAGTCGAGCCGCCCCAAGCCATTGCACCTGATCTGCGGGCGGGCCATGGTCCTGCATGTGATCCACGCCCTCGAGCTGGTGCATCCCGAACGAACGGTCGTCGTCGTCGGCCACGGCGCGGAACAGGTCACCAAGAAGGTGCAGCAACACTCGCCGGGTTGGGCCAACGTCGCCTTCGCCGAGCAGCTCCAACAGAACGGCACCGGCGACGCTGCGTCGATCGGCATGTCGGCGCTCGGCGGCGATGACTACGACGACGAATCCACCATCCTGGTGCTGCCGGGCGACACGCCGCTGCTGCGCACCCAGACCTTGCGTGAACTCGTCGACGTCCACATCGAGTGCGGCAATGCCGCGACGCTGCTCACCAGCGTGATGGACGACCCGACGGGCTACGGCCGTGTCATCCGCAAGGCCGACGGCCAGGCCTCCCGCATCGTCGAACACCGCGACGCCGCCCCCGACGAACTCGACGTTCACGAGGTCTGCACTTCGATCTACGCGTTCCGCCGCGACCTGCTCGGGCCGGCGCTGCGCAAGCTCACCACCGACAACGCCCAGGGCGAGTACTACCTCACCGAGGTGGTCTCGGTGCTCGGTGCGATGGGGCATCGCATCGGATGTGTCCAGGCGCCCGAGGGTGAAACGCAGGGCGTCAACGACCGCTGGCAGCTCGCGCTCGCCGAGCGTGAGCTGCGGGCGCGGACCAACAAGTTCTGGCTGCTCAGCGGTGTCACGATGCTCGATCCACGCCAGACCTTCGTCGACGTCACCGTCACGATCGGCCGCGACGTGACGCTGTACCCGGGCACGATCCTGCAGGGCACCACCGTCGTCGGCGATGGCTGCGACATCGGCCCCGACACCCGGCTCGACGACTGCGCAGTCGGCAGCGGCGCCATCGTCGAGCACACCGTCGGCCACGACGCCGAGATCGGACCCCACGCCGTCGTCGGCCCGTACGCCCATCTTCCGGCCGGAAGCTCGGTCGCTGCAGGAGCTACGACCGGGGCGTTCTACACTGCACCCGTCGGCTGACCCTCTCAGTCGACTTCGCTCCGGGTACTCACGGTCGAAACTACGTCGGGGAGGACGTCACAGTTCATGGAGAAGGTCACGACGAAACGGCTCGCCCTGTACTCGGGCCGCACCCATCCTGAGCTGGCCCAGGAGGTGGCGACACACCTCAACATCGAGCTCGGCCACGACAACCTCGTCGAGTTCGCGAACGGCGAAGTGCGGTGCCGTTTCGGCGAGTCGATCCGTGGATCCGACGTGTTCGTGATCCAGAGCCACTACGGCGTCGGCGACCACTCGGTCAACGACTCGATCATGGAACACCTGATCATGATCGACGCCGCCTATCGCGCCTCCGCCAAGCGCATCACCGCCGTGTGCCCGTTCTACGGCTACGCCCGTCAAGACCGCAAGGCCGAGGGTCGCGAGCCGATCACCGCCCGCCTGGTCGCCGACATGTTCAAGGCCGCCGGCGCCAAGCGGATGATCTCGATCGACCTGCACTCGGGCCAGATCCAGGGGTTCTTCGAGGGCCCGGTCGACCACCTCACCGCAATGCCGGTACTCGAGCAGTACGTCCGCCAACACGCCACGGCCCCCGTGATCGTGTCGCCCGACGCCGGGCGCATCAAGGTCGCCGAACGTATGGCCCAACACCTCGTCGACATCGGCGCCGACCTCGCGTTCATCTATAAGCGTCGGCCCAAGGGCTCGACCAATGTGGCCGAGGCCGCCGAGGTGATGGGCGATGTCGATGGCCGCCTGTGCGTACTGACCGACGACATGATCGACACTGCTGGCACCATCTGCGCAGCGGCAGAACTGCTCGTGCAACGCGGGGCCAGCGAAGTGTGGGCAATGGCCACCCACGGCGTGCTGTCGGGCCCGGCCATCGACCGGTTGAAGAACGCTCCGCTCAGCCGCATCGTGCTCACCAACACGCTGCCGCTGCCGCCGGAGAAGCAGCTCGACAAGATCGAGGTGCTGTCGGTGGCGCCGCTGATCGCCGAAGCGCTCGGCGCCGTCTTCGACGACACCAGCGTCAGCGAGATCTTCCACGGCGACAACCTCGCCTGACCCTCCCACCCACCCCCGAAATTCTCCTGACAGTGCGCGCTGAGCGCGCATCTGGAGGAAAATTTCGGGGTTGACGCCGAACGGGAGGGGTCGATGCCCACTGGCAGGTGTGATCAGTCCCGACATCTTGGAGGTGTTCGCCCGCCAGTACGGAGTGGCCGCGGCGCACCAAGTCACCGCGGTCGGCATGTCACGTTCGATGCTCTATCGAGCCAGACGCACCGGCGTGTTCGATGATGTCCTGCCGGGCGTCGTGCGAATCGCCTCCACACCGCTTTCGTATCGGGGCCGAGCGATGGCCACGCAGCTGTTCACCGGGCCCGATGGCCTCCTCAGTGGGTGGTCCGGCGGTCGGCTGGCAGGGCTGCGCGGTATGCCCACGCAGACGATCCACGTCACCGTCGCCGACGAGTTCCGCAGGGACGCTCCACCCTGGATCGACATCCACCGCACGACGTGGTGGGACGCCGACTCGTGGTCGATCGACGCGTTCGTCGTGGCATCGCCCATGCGGATCCTGTTCGGTCTCGCCCAGGCATTCAACCAGCATCGCTTCGAGCGAGCCGCCGAAGATGCGTGGCACCTCGGGCTGATCACGCCAACCAGCGCCGCCGACTACCTCGCCCGGCATCGATGTCGCGGCAAGGACGGAGTGTCGAAGATCGAGCGATGGCTGGATCGCTGCGACGGACAGGAACGCCCCGCACAGAGCAACCTCGAACGATCCCTGCTCGAGGAGTTCGAACGCATCGGGCTCCAACGACCCGTCCGCCAGCACCCATTGGTGCTCCCTTCGGGCGAGCTGATCCATCTCGATATCGCGTGGCCCGCGATCCGACTGGCGGTCGAGCCCGGTGCGTCCTGGTTCCACGGCGGCGATCTGCGTCAACGGCGCGATCAAGGGCGCGACCGCGCCTGCGCCGAGCTCGGGTGGCTGATCATCCGCTTCGACGAGACCATGCGCGACGACCTTCACGCCGCCGCAGTCCAGGTCGCCAGGGTCCACGCCCGCCGCACTGCCGACCACCGAACGCCTCCCTCGCCCTCACCTCCGAAATTCTCCTGACAGTGCGCGCTGGGCGCGCACCTGGAGGAGAATTTCGGAGGTGCGGCGGGGGGAGGGGATGCGATCGACGGCCGATAGATTGGGATGCTGCTGTAACGACGTGGCGCTCGATCTGTGGGCGCCGTCACGAGATCCGATGGAAGCCGATCACCATGTCTGAGACCGTTCTCCAAGCCGAAGCCGGACGACAAGCCGGAAGCTCCGATTCGCGCCGCCTGCGCGCCGACGGCAAGATCCCTGCGGTGGTCTACGGCCACGGCATGGACCCGCTCCCCGTATCGGTCGATCGTCGCGAGCTGCGCCAGGCCCTGTCGGGTGCTGCGGGCATGAACACGATCCTCGACCTCACCGTCGACGGCACCGTGTACCCGACGCTCATCAAGGACATCCAACGCCACCCCGTGAAGCGCTCGGTGCAGCACATCGACTTCATCCAGGTGAACCTCAACGAGGAGATCGTGGTCTCGATCCCGATCCACCTCGAAGGCGAAGCCAAAGAGGTCGCGTCGAACAACGGTCTCGTCGATCTTGCGATGCAGGAACTCGAGGTGCGTACCACCCCGCGTAACATCCCCGACAATGTCGTCATCGACATCACGGAGATGACCATGGATTCGGTCATCCGCGTCGAAGACATCGTGCTGCCATCCGGTGTGGTTGCCGAGGCCGACGCAGACTCCGTCGTCGTCACGGTGCTCATCACCCGCAGCGCTGCGTCCGATGCACAGGAAGCCGCCGACGAAGCTGCTGCGGCAGAAGCATCCGCCGACTCCGCTGCGGCCGCCGAAGCAGCCGACTCCGACGGCGAGTGATCCGACGCGCCACGGTCCAATGACCGCCGGCGCCACCGAAATGTGCGCCGATACGTGCACCGCGCGCACCCAGGGTCGCATTTTTCGGTTGTTGAGGGGTGACTGATGGGGTTGTTCGGGCGCGAGGGGAAGGGCGAGCCGTACGACTGGCTGGTCGTGGGTCTCGGGAACCCGGGCGAAAAGTACGCCCGCACCCGCCACAACGTCGGCGAGGAGGCCGTCAGGCTGCTCGCCGAGCGTAAGGGTGTCGCGCTGAAGGGTGGACGCGACAACGCACTCGTCGCCGAGACCCGGTTGCCCGGACCTGACGGCGAACAACGTGTCGTGCTGGCGTTCCCGATCACGTTCATGAACGATTCGGGCCAGGCGGTCAGCGCGCTCGTTCGCCGCTACCGGATCGAGTCACCCGAGCAGATCATCGTGATCCAGGACGAACTCGACCTACCGCCGGGCGAGCTCAAGATCAAGGCAGGGGGCGGTCTCGCCGGCCACAACGGCCTCCGATCGATCACCCAACACCTCAAGTCGCAGGACTACCTGCGGGTGCGTATCGGCGTCGGCAAACCCGAACACAAAGACGTCGGCAAGGGCCACGTGCTCTCGAAGGTGCCCAAGACGGAACGCCAACTGCTCGACATCCGCATCATCGACGCCGCCGATGCCACCGAGTTGATCATCGCTCGAGGTGTGGATGCCGCCATGCAGCGCTACAACGGCACCCAATGACCGCCCTCCACCAGAAATTCTCCTCCAGGTGCGCGCTCTGCGCGCACTCTGGGGAGAATTTCGGAGTTGGAGGTTTGGGATGAGCACCGACGTGGGCGCGGGGGGCGCGCCGCTGGGGACGCTGCCGGCGTTGCTGCGCGACGAGCCGGGGCTCACCCGGGCGCTCGGGGATCCCACCGCTCGACTCGCGGTGGTCGAGGTGGCCCGGCCGATCTCGATTGCCGCACTTGCGACGCTCTCGTCACGACGACCGCTCGTGGTCAGTTGCCCCACCGGCACGATGGCGGGCCAGCTCGCGGATGACATCGCCCAGTTCCTGCCGCCCGGCGAGGTCGTGTACTTCCCCGGCTGGGAGACGCTCCCGTTCGAGCGGGTCAGCCCGAGCGTGGAGACGATGGGCCAGCGCCTCGACGTGCTGTGGCGCCTGCGCGAC
>DASQFE010000621.1:0-1950 GCA_035633295.1 Ilumatobacteraceae bacterium
AGGTGGATCAATTCGGCCACGGGGGTGCGAGTGCCACCGACGACATCGGCGACGAGGCTGACCAACGTGGTGGCCACGAGCGCGGCGGTGAACGGCAGCATCCCGAACGCCCGGTGAGGCTTCCACGCGGCGTACGCGAACCCGATCGCCAGCGCGGTTCCGAAGGCGCCCAGATGGCGGGCAGTGTGGGCGTCGGTGCCGGCCATGGCGCCGAAAAGCAGCGCCGGAACGCTCTGCACGAACATCACGACGGCAACCCACGCGAGGGCCGGTCGTATCCATCCGCCGCGCCCGAGTCGCGCCGGGCGGGCCCGGGCGGTCACCGCAGCGACGAGGTTGGGAACCGGCTCGGCGGGTCGGATTCTGATCTGGCGATCGAGCACCGACACCGCAGCGGAGAACTGCCGACACGACGCACACGTACCGAGGTGGCGTTCGACGACATCACGGTCATCGGCGCTGGCCTCGTCATCGGCGATCGACGAAATAAGCTCGCGAACAAGAGTGCAATCCATGAGGGGCAAGGTCGTTCCCAGGACGCCATCGGTTCCCGCCGAAGTTCTGACCTTCGTCACGGCGGGTTTGACGAGAACGCCCGTCACAATATGGTCGTGGACCACTTGACGAATCTGCTCGTCGCTGCGCGCGACGGCGATCGAGATGCCCTCGAACGGTTCGTGAGTGAGACGCAGGGCGACGTGTGGAGGCTCTGTCGCTATCTGGGCGACGTGCAGTACGCAGATGACCTCGCGCAGGAGACGTATGAGCGCGCCATCGGTTCGCTGCACCGCTATCGGGCGGAAGGCCCGGCGCGTGGTTGGCTGCTGACGATCGCCCGGCGCACCTGCGTTGACCACACCCGTCGGGCAACGCGTCGTCGGCGACTCGACGATCGGATCCAGCGCACCACCGCGAGTTCGCTGGCGATTGGCGACCCCACCGGACGAGTCGATCTCGATGACCTACTCGCCGCCCTCGACGACGACCGCCGAAGCGCGTTCGTGCTGACCCAGGTGCTCGGGTTGCACTACGACGAGGCTGCCGAGATCCTGGAGTGCCCCATCGGTACGGTGCGTTCGCGGGTGTCGCGTGCGCGGGCCGACCTCGTGGAGATGATCGACGACGAATCGACCGAGAAGGGTGCCGTGGGATGAGCTCGGCCAACAGCCGATCGAGGCTCCTGATCACGGCTGGGGTCACCCTGATCATGGCGGTCGGCGCTGTGGCGTGCGGCGACGATGCCGGAACCGCCGGCGACTCCGCAGCCACCGGCCTCTCGAACGCCGCGCAGAACGGCGAGCGGCTGTCACGCAGCAGTGGATGTGCGGGCTGTCACGGCCAGAACTTCGAGGGCGGCGCCGGCCCCGGCTGGATCGGGCTGGCCGGCTCGCAGGTCACGCTTGTCGACGGCTCCACGCTCCTCGCCGACGATGCGTATCTGACCGCAGCCATTGCCGATCCCTCCAAGCACCTCGTTGACGGCTACACGCTGAAGATGCCCGCCAACAACCTGACCGACGCCGAGGTCGCCGACATCGTCGCTTACATCAACACCCTGGCCGATGAGTAACCGCCGGCGAACTGCCATTGCCGCAGTTGCGCTCGCAGCGTGCACGTTGACCGCATGCGGGAGCGATGGCGGGTCATCGACGAACACAACCGCAGTCGCCGACACCGTCGGTGAACGCGTCCTCGCCGGGATCGTGCGCGACCCGGCTCCGGCCGTCGATGGCACGACGCTTCCCTCGCTCACGAACGAGGGCACCGACGTGGAGTTCCGCGGCGAGCCCGGAGGACTGAAGGCCGTGTACTTCGGGTACACCAACTGTCCCGACGTGTGCCCCACCACGATGTCGGACTGGACCGTTACGTTGCGGCGCCTCCCCGAGGAGATCGCTAGCCAGGTCGACACCGTGATGGTCACCGTCGATCCCGAACGCGACAACGACC
>DASQFE010000622.1:0-1981 GCA_035633295.1 Ilumatobacteraceae bacterium
GGACTCGACACACGAATGGTTCGTCCGGCGAGGAGTTCGCCATGATCGCGGGCGATGCGGTGGATCGTGTGGCCTTCGGGCATGCGAAATCGAGTATGCCCGGCTCTCGGCCGATGGAGGTGGAAGTATTCGTCGGCGTGACGCGAGGAGATCCTGAATGACGAAACGAAACATGGCCTGGCTCGCTGCAGTTCTCGCCGTCGGCGTGCTCGGTTGGATCGCCGTCGGAATTGTCGTTGGACTGCTCGCGGCGGGCATCATGCTCGTTGTCAGCGAGGTCATCGAACGCCGGGCGCGGACGAAGAGGCGAGCGGTTACGCGCGAGAGCGCCTCATCGTCCGGCAACGCCACCCAGAAGCCCTGAACGGCGGCCGGTCGCGGGGTCTTTGCGGAATACGTCCCGGATTCCGGGACCAGATCCGCAAAGAATTGCGGCGGCTACGGTTACGTCGATGGAACAGCCACCGGCGACCACGAGCCTGTCGGTGCTCGGGCTCGACGCGGAGTTGCTGTCGACGTGCGTGAGCTGTGGGCTGTGTTTGCCTCACTGTCCGACGTTCCGGGTCACCGGCGAGGAGAAGTACTCGCCGCGGGGACGAATCGATGCAATGCGGGCGGTCGACAGCGGGACGCTCCCGGTAGACGACTCGTTCGTCGACTTCATCGAGACCTGCGTGCAGTGCCGAGGCTGCGAGCCGGCTTGTCCGAGCGGGGTGCAGTTCGGGGCGTTGATGGAGGAGACCCGAACGGCGCTGGCCACGAGCGGAAGGATCACGCCGTGGTGGCAGCGCCTCGGGTTCCGAGTACTCGGTCACCACCGCATGTTGCTCGTCGGGTCGTCGCTGCTTGCCGGTCTCCAGCGTCTGCGAGTGGTTCCGCGTCGGCTCGGGGTGCCTCCGCTGCCCCTTCAGCGCCTGCCGGCTCTCAGGCCGACAGGCGCCGACGTGTGGCTCTTCACCGGCTGCGTGATGGACGCATGGCAGCGCGAAACCCACCACAGCACCGCCGAACTGATCACGCTGACGGGTACCACCTTTGCCGTGTCCGGTTCGCAGGGTGCGTGCTGCGGGGCGCTGCACGTCCATGCCGGTCTGCACGACGAGGCGGCCGCCCTGGCCGGCCGAGCGATCGAGTCGATGGCTGGCAAGGCCCCGATCCTCGTCAACTCTGCCGGCTGCGGAGCGGCGATGAAGGACTACGGCGAACTCCTCGGTAGCGACGAGGCCAAGCAGTTCAGCGCTCGGGTGTACGACATCAACGAGTGGCTCGCCGAACGCATCGACAGACTCCCGGCACCCTCCGGTCGACGCCCGGCGGTGATCGTGCAGGACCCATGTCATCTCCGACATGTGCAGCGGGCCCATGAACCGGTGCGGGTACTGCTCAGCTATGTCGCCGAGGTGGTCGAACTCGACGACGACGGGCTGTGCTGCGGCGCAGGCGGTGCCTACTCGGCGCTGCAGCCGGAACTCGCCGGCGACATCAGGGACCGCAAAGTGGCATCGATCGACCGCGCCCGGAACGCGTCCGGAGCGGCTCTCGTGGCGAGCGCCAATCCGGGCTGCTCGATGCATCTCGGTGCTGTTCTCGACTGCGAAGTGCGCCACCCCGTCGACATCGTTGTAGAGGCACTGCGGCAATGACGGGGGAGTACGACGAGTTCGTTCAGCGGCTCGAGTCGATTGCCGCCGACCTCGACGAGGTCGCCTTCGATCGTTTGCGAGAGGCCGTCGCCGATGGTGAGGTCACCCGGCCGCCGGAGGACAAGAAGCTGATGCAGGCGCGGCGAGCGATCGAGAAAGCTGCCGCCGTGCTCCGTCAGCTCGACGAGCCCAGCTGAGTCATGGGGCTGAATCAGACGTAACCGTTGAGCACGTCGATCAATTCGATCAGATCGCTGTAGCCGCGCTTCGCGAACACCAGCGAGATCCGATCGAGATCAACCTTGTCGTCGTCACGCCGCTCGACCTTGAACGGCTCC
>DASQFE010000623.1:0-1879 GCA_035633295.1 Ilumatobacteraceae bacterium
GACGCGATACGCGAGCGACCGGGTGCCTTCGGCGGCGCGCTCGCCTCGGTAGATGTCGAACAGGTCGACGTCGACGAGCAGGTTGCCGGCACCCTGACGCACCGCCTTCTCGACACGCTCGGCCGGGATGTCGTCAGGCACGACGAACGACAGGTCGAGGTCACTCGACGGATACCGGCTGGTCGGCTTCCACTGGGTGGGCTTGGGTTCGCGATCGAGGATCTGATCGAGGTCGAGTTCGAGGATCGCCACCCGTTCGGTCACCTCGAACGCCTCCAGCACATCGGGCGCCACCTCACCGACGGCGCCGAGCGGATCGCGCCCCGCCTGCAACGTCGCCGATCGTGTGGCGTGTAGACCGGCCGGCACCTTCGACTGGTCGAGCCGTGCGCCGGTGCCGAGCGCGGCGGCGAGTTCACGCCACACACTCACCGCAGCGGGTGCATCGGCACCCGCCAGCACCACGGTCAGTGCCTCGTACTCTCCTGGCAGTTCGCCTTCCGCAGGCGGGTACACGTGACCGATCTCGAACAGCGCGACACCGGCCCGGCGGTGCGACTCGTTGTAGGCAATCGCCCGGAGCAACCCGGGCCTCAACGAGGTGCGCAACACACTCTCCTCGGCGACCAGCGGGTTCGTGATCCGCAACGCCTCGGGTGGCAGGCCGGCCTTCGCCAGGGTGTCGGGGGCCAGGAACGGGTTGGGCATGGCCTCGGAGATGCCGAGTCCGAGCAGCACCTCACGGGCGAGGCGGCGGCGGTGTTGGCGAACGCTCAGCTCACCGTGGACAACCGACTTGGGCACGGTCTTGCCGATGCGGTCGTAGCCATAGTGTCGGGCGACCTCCTCGACGACGTCGACCTCCTCGGTCGAGTCGAGCCGCCAGCTCGGGAGTACAACCGAGCGGATGTCGCCGGTGCCCGACACCGTGTAGCCGATGGGATCGAGCAGCGGCGCCAGGTCGTCGGCTGTCAGGTCGGTACCGAGGGTCCGGTTCACGGCACTGATGCGGACGTCGACGGTGCGGTGCTCGGCGGGAAGGTGCTCGGACTGGGCGTCGACGGCGCCGGCGTGGACGACCAAGCCAGAGCAGGTCTCCGACAACAATTCGACGAATCGGGCGATGGCGGCCGGCATGCCGTAGGGGTCGACGCCACGCTCGAAGCGTGCCGATGCTTCAGAGCGCAGGTTCGTGCGGGCAACGGTCTGGCCGATGCCGACGAGTGAGAACCAGGCAATCTCCAGCGCGATCGTCGTCGTCGCGTCGTTGATCTCGGTGTCGAGTCCACCCATGATCCCACCGACGCCGATCGGCACATCGTTGGCGTCGCAGATGAAGAGGTCGTCGGCCGTGAACGTCCGTTCCTCGCCGTCGAGCGTGGTGAGCGGTTCACCGTCGGCCGCCAAGCGGACGCGGAAGCCGCCCCCGCCGAGGGTGTCGAGGTCGTACGCGTGGTTGGGTTGGTTGAGTTCGAGCATCACGTAGTTGCTGACGTCGACCACGTTGCTGATTGGACGCATGCCGGCCGCAGTGAGCCGGCGAGCCATCCACTCGGCCGACGGCTTCACCTCGATGCCGGACATCACGGTCGACGTGAACCGGGCACAGCGGTCACCGTCGATGATGTCGACGGGAGCGACGCGCTCGTCGCCGGTCACAGCCAGACGTGGCGTGGGCGGGCGGAACTCGACACCAAGTTTGGCGGCGAGGTCGCGGGCGATGCCCACGTAGCCCCAGCAGTCGGGACGATTGCGGGTGACATCGGCGTCGATCAGCACGTCGAGCGTGAGCCCGAGCGCCTCACCGTATGGCCGCCCGAGGGCGACGTCGGGCGGCAGGATGCGAATCCCCGAGTGGTCGTCGCCGAGACCGAGCTCG
>DASQFE010000624.1:0-2119 GCA_035633295.1 Ilumatobacteraceae bacterium
CAGTCGGGACGATTGCGGGTGACATCGGCGTCGATCAGCACGTCGAGCGTGAGCCCGAGCGCCTCACCGTATGGCCGCCCGAGGGCGACGTCGGGCGGCAGGATGCGAATCCCCGAGTGGTCGTCGCCGAGACCGAGCTCGCTCGACGAGCAGAGCATGCCCTCGGAGTCGATGCCGAGGATGCCGCGCCGCTCGATGGTCATGCCATTGGGCATCGTGGTGCCGAGCGTGGCGAGCGGGACGACGTCGCCGACGGCCATGTTGAACGCGCCACACCACACGTGGCGCTCGACGCCATCGCCGGCGTCGACGTAGACGCGCTGCACCTTGGCCGCGTCGGGGTGCTGCACCAGACGCAGGACTCGCGCCGTCACGATGCCGGGCACGGTCTCGCCGACCGTGGCGACCGAGTCAACTTCGAGGCCGAGCGAGGTCAACGCGTCGGCCACGCGCTCGACGGCGACGGGATCGGTCGGATCACCGAAGTCGCCGTAGTCGTTGAGCCATGACAGGAGGATCTTCACGAGAACTGCTCCAGGAATCGGATGTCGTTGGTGTACATGTCGCGGATGTCCTCGACGCCATGACGTTCCTTGGCCATACGGTCGATGCCGAAGCCGAAGGCGAACCCGCTCCACTCCTCGGGGTCGAGGCCACCGGCGCGCAAGACGTTCGGGTGCACCATCCCGCAGCCCCCGAGCTCGATCCAGCTGCCGTCGGGCCGCTGGATGTCGAACTCCGCTGACGGCTCGGTGAACGGGAAGTAGCTCGGACGTAGACGAGAGGTGAAGCCGGGGCCGAAGAACGCCTTGGTGAACGCCTCGATCGTGCCGGCGAGATCGGCCATCGTGATGTCACGGTCGATCACCAGACCCTCGATCTGATGGAAGACCGGCATGTGCGTGGCGTCAGGTGTGTCGCGCCGGAACACGCGGCCCGGAGCGACGATGTAGATGGGCGGCTCGGAATCGAGCATCGTGCGGATCTGCACCGGCGAGGTGTGCGTACGAAGCAGCGTGGTCCCGGACTTGCCGTCGGGCGTCACGTGGTCGACGAACAGCGTGTCGAACTCGCCTCGGGCCGGATGCCCCTCGCCCATGTTGAGTGCCTCGAAGTTGTGCCAATCGGTCTCGACCTCCGGACCCTCGGCGACCTGGAAGCCGAGCCCGATGAAGACATCTTCGAGCCGTTCCCACGCCTGCGTGACGAGATGAGCGTGGCCTCGGGTCGGTTTGCCGACGTACTCCGTGAGATCGAGTCGCTCGGATTCGACGCGAGCGGACAGCGCTTCGACGGAGAGGGCTGTGCGACGCTCGTCGAACGCTGACGAGACAATGCTGATGGCGTCGTTGATCGCCTGGCCGGCGGCCTTCTTGTCGTCGATCGACTCGAGTTGTCCGAGTCGGGTCTTGAGTTGGGCGAGATCACCCTTCTTGCCGAGGAAGCGGGTGCTGAGTGAGGCGATGTCGTCGAGGGAGGCGGCGACCGCGATGTCGGCGAGGGCGGCCTCGCGAGCGGCGGTGATGTCAGTGAGCACGTGGACCTTTCAAGAGCGTTGGCGTCGGACGGTGATGGCCCCGGACGAACTCAGGAGACGGCACAGGAGCAGATGGTCGTGTGGTCGATCCCCCGGTTCACCCGGGGCACGAAAATCGCTGCGACTGCCGCTGCACAATCGGAGATGGTACTCGGCCCGGGTCATCAGCCCCTACCGGTTACGGTTCGTCTGCGTACACGATGTGTCTGACACATCGTGTACGCCCAAGGAGGTACCTGAGATGTCCATCGTTCCACCGCCGACTCCAACGCCGCCGCCACCACCGGGGCCCTTCGCCCCACCGCCGGGCGCCGCGCCTGCGGAGCCCCCGTATCCGGCGCGACTGCAGATCGACTACCCGGAAACGCTGAACCGGGTGACGACTGCGTTTCGCATCATTCTGATCATCCCGATCGCGATCGTCCTCAGCATCTTGACGAACAGTGGGAGCAGCGCGGTCGAGACGGAGAACGGCACCTGGGTCACGACGAGCGGGACGAGCATTCTCGGCGCGCTGTTCTTCACGACGCTGCTGCTCATCCTGTTCCGTCAGCGCTATCCGAAGTGGTGGTTCGACTTCGC
>DASQFE010000625.1:0-3623 GCA_035633295.1 Ilumatobacteraceae bacterium
CTGCGCTCCACGACGGCACCTACCGATGGGATCATGTCGGCAATCGCCCTCTGGCTCGCCGTTGTCGCCGTCGTGTGTTCCACGACGGCCGGCAGACTCTGGGTCGTGCCCGGAGCGCTCCTCCTCGCCGGCGCCGGCGCCACGCTCGCAGCGTGCGGCTGGCACCAGTTCCGGTCAGAGGTCGCGAGCAACTGGCTCCGCGGTCTTCTCGGAATCCTCGGCGCCTTCGCATTGCTGATGGCCGTCAGCGCAGCTCCAACCGCCACGATTGCCGCCGGGCTCCTCGCTGGTGCAGCCCTGATCGCTGCCGCCGTTCTGGCAAGACCCGGTCGGGGATTGATCGTCAGCGGTCTCGTCGCAGTCACACTGCCGTTCGCGATCCTCACCTGGTGGGCCATCATCCCCCCACTGCTCACGGTCGTCGCATTCGTGATCGGCGTCGCCGTTACCCGCAGCCCGGACACATCTCGTCCCGCCGCCGAGGTGACACGACGCGACCTGCACCCGGTCGGCTGAGCCGATGTGCACCGTCGAAATCCTGTGGATACCCCTCGGTGCCGGCCAGCACGTCGTCCGCATCACCGGCCGCCTGTACGAAACCCTCGCCGCCTTCGTGCAACGTCGTCCCGCGTGCGCGCTCTTCCACTCGGCGCTCGTCGTGACGGTTCCGGACGGCCGATACGTGATCGAGATGACACCCGTGCCTCACGGGCACGGCGAACGGCGCGGGGTCGTGGCCGATGGTGCGGTCGGCTCCGCATGGCTTGGCAAACTGCGGATCTTCCGCTACGAGATCCACCGCTGGCACGACGGTGTCATCCCCGACGCCGACAATGCCACCGCGACCACGACCCTGCAGCTGGCGCCCGCCGACGCACAACGACTGCTCGACCTCGTGGCATCGGTGCCCACACCGGTGTGGGGGAGAGACGGCCTCGATGCCGGCGAGATGTGGAACTCGAACTCGGTCACCTCGTGGATCCTGCGCCGCGCCGGCATCGACACTGCGAACCTTGCGCCACCCGAGGGTGGCCGGGCACCCGGTTGGAACGCCGGGCTCGTCGTCGCAGACGCCCACGCACACCAGATGGCGCGGTGAGGAGTGCCGGATTCACACGCGGCCGATGGGTGCGTCTGCGGGTGGGCTGTCTTCGCCGATCGATTCGGCTCGGCTCTTGATCCCGCGCAGCATTCGCCGCATCATTGCGAAGTCGCCGAACTCCATCAGAACGACGCCCAGGACCGCCATCAGTGGATGGGACCAGTCGTACACGGCGTGGATGCGCGTAACGAGGCGTGTACCTCCCGAGGTCGTGGGGGTCAATCGCCACGACCACGTGCTGTCCGGCTTGGTCCACAGCATCCACGACGCGATCTCGAAGGAATCCACGCGGAGCGCCGTGTGGTCGGTCGGAGTCGGCGACGGCGACATCGGAATCCACTGACCGATCTCGAGGTGCTGTAGCTCGGGCACGATCGTGGTCGCGCTCGGACGGGCGAGGTTGTCGAGCAGGTCGTGGCTGTAGAACCCGGCACGGCCACAACCGACCTGCACCAGCCATGGCCACACCGCCGCAGGTGTTGCGTCGATCGTGATCGATCGCGTCGACACAAACTGCGCTTTCGGAAACATCGCATCGCCTGGCATCGCGGACGCAACCTCGTCGGCGGTCGAACCCCAACGAAGATGCCAGCGCCGGTACAGCGGAGCCGTGATGAACACGGGCACGTCCGCCAGGACGCCGCCGACCTGACCGGTCACCTGACGCCCCAACTGCGACGGTTCTGTGGTCTGGAAAGTCATGAGCGTTTCCCCGCCGACAGCTCGCGGAGGTCGGTTGGGTTGTAGGTGATGTCGTCGAGGCGGTATTCGAGGTAGGCGAACTCGCCGTCGGGCGCATGCCAGTGCGCTTCACCGACGGTGCCGAGGCGCGACGCACCGACGGTGCGGTAGCCGGAGATCGGGGTGGACCATCGTTGCGGCGTGAAGGTCTCGCCGTCGGTCGAGACGGCGCTTCGGTCGTCGGAGCAGAAGTCGATGAGCTCGTGGTCGTCGTTGAAGCTCAACTCGGCCGTCACGGTGTTGACGCCGTAGGTGTAGGCGCCGCGAACTCGGTGTTCGTCGAGGACGTGCCAGGTGACTGGGGCGTCGATCAGCGCGGCGGGGGCGAGGATGCACAAGTCGTTGAAGATGGTGACGGTTTCGCCCCTGTTCATGTCAGGTCCCGATGCGTCGACCATCGTGAACAACGACAGCGCGCGCACTCGCATCGTGGCTTCACCCGTCTCGAACACGTGGAGGACTTCGACCGGGAGCCCGAACAGTTCTGCATCCATGAGGAACAACCGGCTCGGACGGTTGCCCCAGGTGTTGACCTGCTCGCCGGTGAACGTCATCCACGGCTTGGTCGGGGCGCCCCGGATCCGTCCATGGAAGTGGGCGCGGAGCGTCTGCACGCGAGGCTGGCCGAGTGCGCCGGACCGGCGAACGTACGACGCCACCGGAGCCGGAAGATGTGCCAGGTCGGCCTCCGTCACCAGATCGGTGGAGCCGGAAGCCGTGAGTGCGGCACCGGCCCGTCGGCGGTAGTCGGCGCGAGCACCTCGTGGACCCTGCGATGCCCACCCGTATACGACCGCTCCGAACAGGGCGACGTTGACGATCGTGCCGGCCTTCGCATCAGCCCACGACGTGGCGATCACGATCTGCGAGACGACGACCGCCACCGCACCGACGATCCACCACGCCCGGACCCCAGCCAGCAGCAACACCCCAGCGGCCACGGTCACCACCGAAGCCGCCAGCCAGACGACACCCCACCCGACACTGATCGGCTCGGTCAACTGCGTCACGTCACCCCAACCCAACCCCTTGGCTGCACCCATGACGTGGATGAGTCCATGCACCACGACGACCAGCCCGATGACCCAACGGACCGCCGTCCTGACAGCACCACCATTGATCGCCCGGGCACGCTCGGGTCGCGTCACTGACCCGAGTCCATCATCGGCAGACACATCGATCACGTCGAACCTCCCAGGTTCATCAGGCGCAACCGGGGTCTGGAGCAACGCACGCGGGAGCGAACTCACGCTCCCGCCCCTCCAGCGTACGCCCGAGGAGTCCCGGCTTCGTCACCTCCACCCGATTCAAGGCCTGCCGCGTCGGGATCTCTCGTCGAGCACTGCTCCGATGGCCACACCGACGCCTGCGCCGAGCGCCAAGCCCAGTGGTATCGCTTGCGCACCCCAGCACACGAGACCGACCGTCAGCCCCACGCCCGAGCCAAGAGTTACGCCGAGCGCAGTGTTCTTCATCGTGGAGTCGTCTGGCTCCTTCCTTCCGTCGACACCGCAGCGACGACGACCGGAAGCCTGCTCGTGAAGGCTCAGCACAGCGTCTCAGTCCACACGCACTTGCCGAATGCGGTTGGTTCCCAACCCCACAAATCGCAGAGAGCTTCGACTATCGGCAGACCTCGACCAGCGCCAGCAGTTACCAGCACGACGAGCGGCCCTCGGGGATCGCAATCGTGCACCTCGATTCGGAGCCGATGATCGTCGAATGCTGCGGTGACCACTGAGCCCGATGTGGTGTGGAGCACCACGTTCGTGACGAGTTC
>DASQFE010000626.1:0-1841 GCA_035633295.1 Ilumatobacteraceae bacterium
AGACCGCACTGGCGGCCGACGAGATGCTGACCGAGATCAGGGTGCCGAAGATGGGCGACGCCGGCTGGAGTTTCCAGAAGTTCAACCGTCGCGCCCAGGACTGGGCGATCGTCGGCGTGGCCGCCTGGCGCAACGGTGATCAATCGGGCGTCGGGCTCGTCAACATGGGCGCCACACCGGTGCTCGCCGCCAGCGTTGCTGCCGCCATCGCCGGTGGGGCCAGCGTCGCCGACGCTGCCGAACAGGCCGCGGCCGACGCCGATCCGCAGGCCGACCTCAATGCCAGCATCGAGTACCGCCAGCACCTCGCCAAGGTCCTCACCCGCCGAGCCCTCGAAGCCGCTTCCGCCTGACCGCTACGTCGGGGTGTTACATCTGGGGTCTGACCCCGGATGTAACACGACGGCGAACGGGTGGATTGTCGTGCGACACTGGGGTGATGGTGACGACAGAGCCGGTGCCGACCGGCAATACGTACGACAAGTACGCCTCGACGAACCCGGTCGAACAGCGGATGATGCGCGGGTTCTTCGCTGCGTTCGACTCGATGCTCGACGCGGCGAGCGCCGGGGACACACCGCAACGGGTCCTCGAGATCGGCGTCGGCGAGGGCATCGTCACCAGCCGGGTGATCGAACGATTCCCGTCGGCCAGCGTGGTTGGACTCGACCTGCCCGATGACGAACTCGCCGAGGACTGGAAGGCACGTGACCTGTCGTGCGTGTTCGGCGATGCCACCACCCTGCCATTTCCCAACGATTCCTTCGACCTCGTGCTGGCCATCGAAGTGTTCGAGCACCTTGGCGACACCGCCGGCGCCCTCCACGAGCTACACCGAGTCTGCTCGGGTTCGCTGATCGCATCAGTGCCGTTCGAGCCGATATGGCGTGCCGGCAACATGGCCCGCGGGCGCTACTGGCGCGACCTCGGCAACACCCCGGGCCACATCAACCACTGGACCAATCGCGGATTCGCCAAGCTCGTCGCCACCCAGTTCGACGTCGTCGAGACGGCCACGCCGCTGCCATGGACCATGGTGCTCGCCACCCCGATCGAATGAACCGGTCACGCCTCGTCAATCTGCTCGGCGTTGCCATCGGGATCGCCGGGCTCACGTTCGTGGCGGTCAGGATCGTGCAGGACCGCGAGGAGATCGCCGACGCACTCGCGTCGTCCGACCCCGTCTGGCTGGTCGTCGCCGTGCTCTTCGGTCTTGCGGCGATGACGCTCCTCGGTGTCAACTGGTTGCTCATCGTTCGCCACGGCGGTGCACCTGCACCGTGGCGCCGGGGGTTGTACTGGTTCTTCGTCGGCCAGCTCGGCAAGTACGTGCCCGGGGGCATTTGGCCGATCGTGGGTCAGGCCGAACTGGCCCATCGTGATCGCACTCCCCGCCCGGTCGCCTACTGGTCGACGGCGATGTCGATGGTCGCCACGTTGCTCGGTGCCGTCGGCGTGGCGGCGATTTCCGGGCTGGTGTCGCCCGCCGGGTCACGGCTCGTCCCGATCCTGTTCGGCATCGGGTTGATCGTTGGGTTCGCGGCGCTCGCGTCCGAGCGGGTTCGAACTGCGCTGCACCGCCTCGCCGATCGCATCGCCGACCGACTCACCGGGCGCGAACTGCGCCTGCCCGATGCCCGGTGGCTGGCAGGCATCGTGGCTCGGTACCTCCCGGTCTGGGTGCTGTTTTCCGGCATGAGCATCTTCTCGGCCCGCGCCCTGGGTGTGCCCCTCGATACCGACCTCGTCGTCACCCTGATCTATGCGACCTGCGTGTCGTGGATCGCCGGATTCGTGATCATCGGCCTGCCCGGCGGCCTCGGCGTTCGTGAGGCCGTCTT
>DASQFE010000627.1:0-3208 GCA_035633295.1 Ilumatobacteraceae bacterium
GAGGCGAGCGGACACGAGGGCACTGACAGTCGACTTGCCCGCCCCTGGCGGCCCAGCGATACAGAGCAGGGAGGACATCGACCTCCTAGTCAAGCAGTTCGGTGATGCGACGTGACCATTGGCAGCGGTGGATCGAACGGGAGTACCTGGGCCGCATTGTGGTGCGGCGTTGCATGCGCCGACCGGGGTACGAAGTCGAAACCGCCGAGCAAGAACCGCAAGACTGAGAGAACCCGCCTGACGACCACGGGTTCCCACTCGTGGCATCGCCGGTCCGGCGCACTGAAGAGCCGTGTTCGCCCCCGGCACAGCGTCGGTCACTTGCGTGCGGGAAAGTGCAGCACTCGGTAAGGGCCGTGGTGTGGCGCGTGTTGAGTGGTCGGGCCCGGATTATCGAGTGCCAGTTATGAAGTGCCTCGACCGGCTCGTTCGGGCATACGCGGTGGACCAAGATGGGACGGTGTCGTTGAACCCGCCCACGCAGTACGCCACCGACGCCAACCTCCGGGCGCGTCAGCGTCTCTGGGAGCATCAGCAGCCGCCGTTCGATCTGGTGTCGTGGGTATTTGAACTCGCCGGGCTGAGCCAGGGGTCGGCGCATCGAGTTCTGGACGTCGGCTGCGGCAATGGTTTGTACCTGGCGCGACTGCGGTCGTGGAGTATCGCTGCCACTGGCTGCGATCTCTCGCAAGGAATGCTCGCTTCCGCTCGTGCCACGGAGCGGAACCTCGTGAACGCGGACGTGACCCGGCTGCCATTCTCGGCGTCGGCGTTCGACGTCGTTCTCGCCCCGCACATGCTGTATCACGTCGCCGACCGGGCAGCAGCGGCGTTGGAGATGCGGCGTGTGACACGAGCAGGCGGACGCTGCGTGGTCGTGACGAATGGTGCCGACCACATGCGATCGCTTCGATCGTTGGTCGAATCCGCGGTACGTATGGCGACGCCCGGCTGGGAGATGCGAAATCCGTCAAACCACGAGTTCTCGCTCGACAACGGTGAGGACCAACTCCGCTCGGCGTTCACTGAGGTCGCCTGCGTTCGCGCTACCGCTACGGCGCCGGTCGTGCTCACCGACGCTTCGGTCGCTGCCGACTACGTGGCAAGCGTCGAGGATCATTACCAACCGGAGACCACGCGGCCGTGGTCGGAGGTCGTCGACGACGTGCGCGGGTCGGTGCAGCGACAGATCGATGCGAACGGCTCGTTCGTCGTCCGAGGCCACAGCGGCGCATTCATCTGCAGCTGACCCAGCCGCTCAAGCTGGAGGCGCGATTACGTGGCACCGCACTTGGGCCGATATCGCGCGCGGGCTGGCCGACGAGGATCGGATTACGGAGCGCACGTTATGCGTGGTCGACGATGAGCGTGTGTCGGTTCCAGCACTGGCTCCGGGGTTCCGTCGGATGCTGAGAGTCTCTGTGTGTCGGCGATCCGCTTCGAGTGGCCCGAGAGGCCGTCGCTTCTCTCCGCGGGGCGGTCACTGTTCCTCGAGCAGTCGATGGAGCGTTGTCGTGCCCATCGTTGCCATTGCCGGGTTGGTGTCGCGGTAGTACCAGGGCAGTCCCGCTGCCTGTTGGAACGCCCAGGCCCTGCCGCGGTCCCATTGCAGATCGCTGCAGCCCAACGATGTCCGGAGCTGTCGTCGGGGTTCGTCAGACAGAAGGTGCCAGGCGCTGACGAGGTCGAGGGCTGGGTCTGCTGGCTGGAACCCGCCAGTGTCCAAGACGCCCACGAGCTGCCCGTCGTCGACGAGGAGGTTCGACGGGATCAGATCGGTGTGGCACATGACGTCGGGGTCTTGTCGCGGTAGCCGCCGGAGGTCGGCCCACATCTTCCGCATCGCTCGGGGGTCGAACGAATCGGCGTTCCGTCGGATGCACTCGTCCACCCAGTCGTCGTGATCCGTCAACTCGCCACCACGCCCCTCTCCTTCAAAGCGGCGCCCGCCGGTGTCCCACTCACGGAGCCTCCCAATCAGGACGTTCAGGTCGTGCGCGACAGTCGCCGAAGCCTCACACGAGGTCGGAGTGGCGGTCGTTCCGGCCAGCCACGATTGGGCGGTCCACGGCATCGGGTATCCGTGGCCGGGGCGACCGATGTGGAGTGGTTCGGGCGCCGGCACCGAGCTGGCGCGCCGGAACTCTGCAGCCGCCGCGGTCTCGCGACGGAGGCGAATCAGCACCTCGGCTGGATCGGCATGGCGAAGCGGAAGCCTGGCGGCGACATCGTCACCGATTCGGTAGATCGCGTTCACCGTGCCAGCTCCGCTCACAGCGACAACGTCGAGACCGGCGAGATCCGGGAGCTCGTCCGCGACGAGTGCCACAACCTGTTGATGGCTGACGTGGATCTGGTCGTCGTGCACACCCCATGCTGCATCAACCCTCGTCGCCGACACGACCAGATTCTGCTTCGCTGTGCCAGGGATTCCCGGGTGTGCTGCTTGGGCCGTGGTGCGGCGCGGACGATGAGAGACGTGCCGTGATTGTTCCCGGAGTTGTCGAGTGGATCGCTCGGCTGGGCTAGGTGACGGCGAGTGCTCGAACGTAGATCGCCGAGGGGTTCCCAGGGTCCCAGCCGGCGAGAGGATCAATGCAGTCGATCTGAACGAAACCTCGACGTTCCCAGAATGCCCGTGTCGAGACGTAGGCACGGTGTCACCGAACGCCGGTTCGTCGCGAGTGAACTCGCGCGCTCTCGGATCGGCAGGTCAGTCGGTCGAACTCCGCAACAGGCGCATCACCAAGCACTCATCGCCGCCGAACTCGCGAACCCCGACACGCTCGAAACCGAGGCGCTCGTAGAACGCAATCGCCCGACGGTTGTCGACGGCAGGATCAATCACCACCATCTCAGCGCCGTGCTGGTCGAAGACGCGACCCAGTGCCAGCTTCATCGCCTCCGCACCGAGCCCGCGACCTCGATCGTCAGGCGATCCGATCCAGATGTCCAGCGCCCACGTCCCCGGATCGATGTCCCCCCAATAGTTCGACTCCTCCTCGCTGGCGTCGGTGAGTTGCAGGAATCCGATCGGCCTGCCGTCCTCCTCAGCGATGAGCAACTCACGCCACGGCACGTCACGGATGAGTTCGGTCGGCCAGTCGTACCAATCGGTGCCACGGCCGCCGATGGCGGCCGCCACATCAGGGTCGTCGTCCCACCGAACGAGCAAGGCCACATCGTCGATCGTCATCGATCGCAACTC
>DASQFE010000628.1:0-4181 GCA_035633295.1 Ilumatobacteraceae bacterium
TTCGGTCCCATCATTCGGCCCCATCATGACAGCGGGTGGATCGCCGGCCGGAAGCCACGCGCGAGCAGACCGCCGCGGAAGAGTTCGACGAGCGTCCGGTCGACCAGCACCACGGCAACGCCGCGCGTGCTCTCGGCAACGTGGACGACTTCGAAGCTGGCGATGTTGACGCCGAGTTCCGCTGCCAGGGTGAACACTTCGGCCGCCGCTCCCGCCCGGTCGGGAATCGGGATGCGCACCTCGGCGAGTTCATCGGGATGCACGACTCGGGCCGGCAGATTCACTCTGGCCTGCCGAGCGGCCGTCAGACGGGCGTAGAGCTGTTCGCGGTCGTCGCCGTCGATGATGTCGCGCATCTCGGTGAGCCCGGAGATCAACTGATTCAGCACATCGACGATCGCCGGGCGGTTCTCCGCACAGATGTCGAGCCAGATGCCGGGGCGTCCGCTCGCCACCCTGGTCATGTCGCGAAATCCGCCGGCGGCGAGCCGCAGGAGTGCGGCGTGTTCCTCGGCGCGTTCGCTTGCCAGCCCCATCAGGGTGGCAGCGGTGAGGTGCGGGACGTGGCTGACCACGGCCACGAGTTGATCGTGACGCTCCGGTGACAGCGCTACAACTTCGGCCCCGAGCGATCCAGTGACCGACGCAACCGCCGCGAACACGGTGTCGTCGCTGTCGGTACCCGGCGTGAGCACCCAGACAGCGCCTTCGAACAGGTCGTCCTGGGCGCCATCGAGACCGTCGAGCTCGGAGCCCGCCATTGGATGGCCTCCCACGAAGCGGGGGTCGTCGCAGGCCGAACAGATCGCTGCTTTGACACTGCCGACATCGGTGACCGCACCGCTCGTCTCGGCGAGTGCCCGTTTGACCTGATCGGCCGAAGCCAGCACCGGAACCGCGACGAACGTGATCTCAGCCGTCGGATCCACGCCGAGTTCGTCGACCACGCCCCGCTCGATCGCCGCCTCCGCCGTGCTTCGGTCGACGTCGTCGCCACTCACGTGCCAACCCAGGTTGCGAAGCCCGAGCGCGATCGATCCGCCGATCAGCCCGAGGCCGATGACGTTGGCTCGACGCGCATCACTCACGGGGTTCGAGCGTACTGGCGGCCGCCTCGGCGACAGCCTCTGTCAGGGCTCGCCATTCGTCGGTGGTGAGATCTCGCCACTGGCCCGGCCGCAACGATCGATCGACGAGCGGGCCGATGCGGGTGCGTACCAGGCGGTCGACCGGGTACCCGACGGCTTCGCACATTCGGCGAACCTGTCGGTTTCGGCCCTCGTGAATGACGAGCCGCAAGACACCAGGATCCGGCTGCGACACCCTGGCGGATGCCGTCATCCCGTCGTCGAGTTCGACGCCCTCGCGCAGCGCCCTCAACGCACCGGCCGATGCCGGACCACCACGAACTTCAACGAGGTACTCCTTCTCGATGCCGTGCGAGGGATGGGCAATCCGGTTCGCCAACTGGCCGTCGTTGGTGAGCAGCAGCAGCCCTTCGGTGTCGACGTCGAGCCGACCCACCGAGAACACGCGCGGGTCGCTCGGCACGAGATCGAGCACCGTCTGGCGCCCGTGGGTGTCGCGGGCCGTGGTGATCACGCCGATGGGCTTGTTGAGGAGGTAGTAGACGAGGCCTGGGCGCACACCGATCGGCGCACCGTCGACCTCGACCCGATCGGCGTCGGCATCCACGCGACGCCCGAGTACGGCGACGGTTCCATTCACCGTCACCCGGCCCGCCGCGATCAGGTCTTCGCACACTCGACGACTGCCGTAGCCGGTGGCGGCCAGCACCTTCTGCAGTCGTTCGCCCTGCGGCAACGCCGCGCTGGCCGCAGCCATCTGCTCCCACAGCGGCGGCTCGGGCGTGCGGTCGGTCACGGCTCGGTGATCTGATCGTGTGTTGTGGGCGGATTCGTCGACACCTCGATGATCGGTGTGATCCGCAGCCCGGTTTCGAGCGCTTCGATCACCTCGGCGCTCGGGATGAACTCGGCAATCGGCGGGAGGTCGTCGAGTGAGGCGAGACCGAGCTTTTCGAGGAACGTGCCCGTGGTACCGAACAGGATCGCCTGGCCGGGCCCGGAGTCGCGTCCGATCTCGTCGATGTAGCCACGGGCCTGCAAGGTGCGGATGACGCCGTCAGGATCAACGCCGCGTATCGAGGCGATCTGACCCCGTGAGATCGGCTGCTTGTAGGCGATGATCGCCAGCGTCTCCAGCGCGGCGCCCGACAACCGGGCACGCTGGTCGTGCAACAGGAACCGTTCGACGTAGGGCGTCAGGTCGTTCGCGGTCTGGTAACGCCAACCCCCGGCGATGTGGATCAGCTCGAATCCGTGACCGGACGCCACATACGACTCGGCGAGTTCCTCGCACCACTGTTCGACCATGACGGTCGGCTCTTCGAGCAGTTGCGCGAGGAGTTCGGCGGGAACCGGGTCGTGAGCAACCAGCACGATCGATTCGATCGCCCGCTTGTATTCCGCGACCCGACCTGGCCCGTCGCTGACTTCGTCCGACACGGCGCTCAGCCCTCGTAAGCGTCGATGAGGATCGAGTCGGTGTCGAACTGGGCGTCGGCGGTCCAGATGACCTCGATGTCGCCGAAGCGTTCGGGCTGATCGAGTTCGACGGCGCCCTGCTTGTACAGCTCGAGGACCGCGAGGAACCGGATGATGACCTCGATGCGATCAGCGAAGTCCGCTGTGAGACGACGAAAGGTGATGCGTCCGGCGCGAGGCAACTCATCGATGAGTTCGGCCACGGCGTCAGCCACCGTCGTGGTGATCGCAGTGACGTGGTACAGGTCGACGACGGGCACGGGTCTGGGCGTGAGCGCTCGAATGGCGGCGTTGCGCAGGCTGGCGACGGTGGTGCCCTCGAGCATGTCGGGCACCACGTCGGCGAAACGTTCGTCGGGGCCGACCACACGGGGGAACGACAGATCGGCATCGTCAGCGAGGCGGGAGAAGACCTGGGCGACATCTTTGAAGGTCTTCGCCTCGAGCAGGCGGGCGAGCAGCATGTCACGCTCTTCCCACAGGGCCAGTTCGTCGTCGAGGTCGATGTCGGCCGGGTTCGGCAGCAGTCGGCGAGCCTTGAGTTCCACGAGCGTCGCGGCGATCAGGAGGAAGCCCGTGGCCACGTCGAGGTCGAGGAACTGCATCTTGTCGATCTCGATGAGATAGGCGTCGACGATGCTCGACAGGTTCACCTCGTAGATGTCGACCTGTTCGCGCAGGATCAGCTGCAAGAGCATGTCGAAGGGCCCCTCGTACACGGGGGTGGAGACGACGTGGGTGGAAGCGTCGAGGGCCATTGGCGCACAACCTACCGGAGCGCTGGGGGTCCAACGGGGTATCGTCGGCGCCCGTGACCTACCCCGCCAGCAACTCGACGACACGTGTGCTGTCGTGCATGCAGCCGACCGGCGACGTGCACCTCGGTAACTACCTCGGGGCCCTGCAGAACTGGGTGGTCGGACAGCACTTGTGCGATGCGTTCCACGGCATCGTCGACCTGCATGCCCTCACCGTCACCGAAGAGCCTGACGTGGTCGGCCGCCAGACGATGTCGCTGGCAGCGATGTTCTTTGCCATCGGGCTCGACCCCGACGTCGCCACGATCTTCGTGCAGAGCCACGTGCCCGAGCACACCCAACTCGGCTGGATCATGGAATGCACCGTCAGCTTCGGCGAGCTGTCACGGATGACCCAGTTCAAGGACAAGACCGCCAAGCGCGAGCACCAGTTCATCTCGGCGGGGTTGTTCACCTATCCGGCGCTACAGGCCGCCGACATCGTGCTGTACGACGCCAACGAGGTGCCCGTCGGCGACGACCAGCGCCAGCACGTCGAGATCACCCGTGATATCGCCATCCGGTTCAACCACCGCTTCGGTGACACCTTCGTGGTGCCCGAGGCCGTGACCCCCGCTGCCGGTGCACGGGTGATGAGCTTGCAGGATCCCACATCGAAGATGTCGAAATCCGACGACTCCGACGCCGGATGCGTCTACCTCGTCGACCCCCCGACAACCGTCATGAAGAAGTTCAAGCGCGCGGTCACCGACTCCGACACCGGGCCCGATGCCGTGCGTTACGACCGTGCCGAGAAGCCTGGTGTCGCCAACCTGTTGGAGATCAATGCCGCCGTCACCGGGCGCACGCCCCAGTC
>DASQFE010000629.1:0-2535 GCA_035633295.1 Ilumatobacteraceae bacterium
AGCAACACGCTGATGGGTTCGACCGCATCTTGAGTGCGTGCTCACTGAACGCCTCGAACGCCATCAGGATCAGTCCGATGACGATGAGGTCGACGCCGATGTCGAACGACAGCGCACTCGTCACCTTCACCGTGTCGAACACGGGCAGATGGAACGTGGCGTCCCCGTGCTCGAGGATCGATCCGCCGAGCACCACCGGGATGAATGCAGTCAGCGCCGACATCAAGAGGCCGATGCCCAAGAACAGGTGCGGTGGGAGACGGAACGTCGATCGAACGGCCTCCGCTCCACCTGACACGTATCGCAACGCCAGTGCTCCGCCCACCACGAGGCCACCCACGAAACCGCCTCCAGGTCGGTTGTGGCCGGCGACGAGGAAGTACAAACCGAGGACGAGGATCGAGGGGTACAACACCTTCATCGAGGTGTCGAGCAACATCATCCGTCGGCTCTGGCCGTGCGCTGGCGGTGGGATGTCACTCATCGCAATGCCTCCGGGAGGGCCGGCTCGTCGCCCGCATCGAGTATCTCCTCGAACACGGGCGCGCCGGCGTCGGCGCGCCGACGCCCGGGCCGAGCCAGGCTGACGGCGCCGACCGCTGCCACCAGCAGCACCGTGATTTCACCCATGGTGTCCCACCCGCGGAAGTCGACGAGGATCACGTTGACCACGTTGGCGCCCTTGCCCTTCGGGAGCGACTGCTCGACCATCACCTCCGACATCGACGGTTCGTCGACGCTTGAACGGGCGTTGCTCGCCGCCAGGGCGAAGATGAAGATGGCCACGCCGACAGTGGCGGCGACCGCGATCCGCATCGGCGCCGCGAACGACGGCGCCTGGTATCGCCACGACCTCGGCAGGAACCGCAGCACGAGAACGAACAGCACGGTACTGAGTGTCTCGATCGAGAACTGGGTGAGCGCGAGATCGGGCGCACCGCGAGCCACGTACAGGCCGGCCATCGCGTAGCCGACGGCGCCGAGCATGAGGGCGGCGGCGATGCGATGCCGGATGATCGACGCGCCGAGGGCTGCAACGACCATGACCGCGACGAGCACGACGTGCACCGGTTCCTCGACCCACTGGGGCAGCGGCCCGATGTCCGTGGCGAAGGCCGCTGCCGGAAGCAGCGTGACGGTCAGGATGATGACACCGATGTAGATCGGCAACGACCCGTTCTGGACGGTGCCGGTGACCCGGTTGGCGGTCGCCGAGATACCGCGCAGCACGCCGAGGTAGCCCTGCTCACCGGAGGGGATCGGACGGATGATCTCGCCGGCACGACGCTGCACACTCGCAACCTGGCCCCGCAACACCGTCAGCAGCGCGCCGCACACGATGATGACGACGGAAAGCCCGAGGGCGGGGTTGAACCCTGCGAACAGGTGGAGGGTCTTGGGTTCGGAGCCGGGATACAGCGCAGTGGTCGCCCCCTGAATGAGATCGTCGAGCAACTCCGGTACGAGGCCGAACACCACCGTCGCGGCGGCGAGGACGACCGACGGCCCGACGAAGAGGGCTCCTGGCGCGAGTGCGGTGCGCGACACGGCCGGTCGATCAGAATCGCCGAAGGCACCAAAGATGCCGAGCACGAAGCGCGCCGAGTACGCGAACGTGAGGATCGACGCGAGGACGATCACCGCAAGTACTGCCGAGGCCCCCGCGAAGTCGCCATGTTCGAGGTATCCATCGAGCGCCTGCTCCTTGGCGATGAAACCGAACAGCGGTGGAAGGCCGGCCATCGATGCAGCGCTCACGACCGCAACCACCTGCACGAGCCGCCATGACGGGCCGAAGCCGTGCAGTTGGGTGATCTCACGCGTGCCGGTCTGGTGATCGACCATGCCGACCACCATGAACAGCGCCGCCTTGAAGGCCGCGTGGGCGAGGATCAGCACGAGGCCGGCTTCGGCGATGTGGTACTCGCCGACGCCCAGTAACAGCATCATGAAGCCGAGCTGGCTGATCGTGCCGTACGCGAGGAGCAACTTCATGTCGGTCTGGCGCAACGCACGCAATCCGCCGATCACCATCGTCAGCGCGCCGATCACCATCACCACGAGACGCCAGTTGCCCGTCGTGGCGAACATCGGCGCCATGCGTGCAACGAGGTAGACGCCGGCCTTGACCATCGTTGCGGAGTGCAGGTACGCGCTCACCGGCGTTGGTGCGACCATGGCCGCCGGGAGCCAACTACTGAAGGGTGCCTGGGCCGACTTCGTGAACGCCCCGATGAGAACGAGGATGATGCCGACGTTGACCACGCTGCCACTCGGTGGATCGGCGAGCAGCTCCGACATCCGATAGGTGCCGGCAGCTTGGCCGATGAGAATCAGGCCGGCGAGGAGCACGAGGCCGCCGGCGCCGGTGATGAAGATGGCTTGCATCGACGCCGCTCGAGCACGCGGGTTGGTGTCGTCGTTGCCGATCAGCAGATACGACGTGATCGAGGTCAACTCCCAGAAGATGAACAGTGCAATCAGCTGGTCCGACAGGACCACTCCGAGCATCGCTCCGGCGAAAAGTACGAGCAC
>DASQFE010000630.1:0-5746 GCA_035633295.1 Ilumatobacteraceae bacterium
GGCCTTCGCGATGTTGGCGAGCAACCGATTGCCGACCTCGTCGATGAGTGCCTGATACAGGTCACGTTTGGAGTCGAAGTGCTGGTACAGGACCGGCTTGGTGACCCCGACGGCGTCGGCGACGTCGTTCATCGAGGCGCCGTGGAAGCCGTTGGTCGCGAACACGACGAGGGCGACATCGAGGATCTGCTCGCGTCGAGCGTTGGCTGGGAGTCGAGGGGACATGTGTTACCGAAGGGTAACCGGCGACGACGCAGTCTCAGAAGCCCCGTTCGCGGTCCTCACGTTCGGCTGCCTTGACGGCATACCCGAGGATGATCGATGGCGCCAGCAGCACGCAGCCGATGACGAACGAGATGATCACGAGTGTGGCCATCGTCGATGAGAAGCCAACGGCGAAGGCGATGACGAACAGTGCAATTGACAGCGCAACGAAGAGGTAGCCGACGCGATTGGCGAGCTGCGTCCACTTGGCGACCTGCGCTCGGCGGATGCGCACCGGGTCGACGGCATCGGAGACGGGCGGAACGTTCGACATACAGTCGGGTCATGCTACGAGCCGATTCCCGCTGGTCATGACCGTCGATCTCCAGCACGACGGCTTGGTGGCGATCATTACGCTGGACCGCCCCGAGCGGCGCAACGCAGTCGATCACTCCACACTGCTCGAACTGCTCGACATCCAAGCAGCGATCCGAGCGCGGACACCAGGAGCGATCCGGGCGGTGGTTCTCACGGGCAAGCCGCCGGCGTTCAGTGCCGGTGCCGATCTCACCGGCGTGGAGGAGGGCCAGTTCGCCACGGATCTCGGTTCGATGCTGCGTGGGTTCGGGACGCTGCCGGTTCCGGTGATCGCCGCGATCGGCGGGCCGGCCCTCGGTGCGGGAGCGCAACTCGCCATCGCCACCGACCTCCGTGTGGCGACGCCCGACAGCGTGCTCGGGATCCCGGCGGCCAAGCTCGGTCTCGTCGTCGACCACTGGACCATCCGGCGCCTGGCGTCGGAGTTCTCCCCACCGATCGCTCGGGCGATGCTGCTGGCCGCGCAGACCTACACCGCCGAGCAACTCCATGTCACCGGCGGTATCCACCGCCTCGGCGGCCTCGACGATGCGATCACCTGGGCGCACCAGCTCTCCCGGTTGGCGCCGCTGACGATCGCCGGTCACAAGATCGGCCTGGAGCGGTCGATGCCCGAACCGGCCATCGACGACGTGTTCGAGGCCGCCCGTTCGGCTGCCTGGGCGAGCACCGACGCCGAAGAGGGACGCACCGCTTTCCTCGACAAACGCCCCCCGAAGTTCACCGGTTACTGACCCGACCAAGGTAATGGTAGTCTGATGGTATGCGGACAACCATCGATCAGGCGGGCCGACTTGTCATTCCGAAATCGCTGCGTGAGCAGGTCGGTCTTTCGCCGGGTCCCGTCGAAATCGACGTGGACGGCGCTGCTCTGCGGATCGAGCCGGTGGCCGAAGTCGACCTCATCGAACGAGATGGATGGCTCGTCATCGACGCTCACGACCTGGTGATCACCGACGACGATGTGCGCACCCTTCGCGATGCCGGACAGCGCTGAACGGCGGGATCACGCACTCGTCGATACGAGCGTGGCAGTCGCGCTCTCGGTCTCGACACATCCCGACCACGAGGCCACACACACGGTCATCGCTGGTCGTCGCCTCGGGCTCGCCGGGCACGCAGCCTTCGAGACGTACTCAGTGTTGACTCGGCTTCCTCAGCCGGCTCGACGTAGCGCAGCGTCAGTCGCCCGACTTCTCGCCGTGAACTTTCCTGCGACATGTCACCTGTCTCCACTCGGGGCAGCGATGCTCGTCGATGAGTGTGCTGCCGGCGCGATCTCGGGCGGCGCCATCTATGACGCACTCGTCGGAGCGGCAGCGCGCGAGCACCAACTCGTCCTCATCACACGCGACCGTCGCGCAGTACGCACCTACCAGGCGCTCGGCGTCTCGATCGAGATGCTCGCCTGACTGAAACCGCAGTCGGCAGCGATGCCGGCCACCCAGACTCAGAGGTTGGGCGGCAGGAGCCGGTTGACGTTCTGGAAGAAGAAGTACAGCACGATCACGAACGGCACGATGCCGGCAGTGAGGCCAACCCAGTCACGCTTGGCCTTCTTGCTGACGAGATATGACACGACCCCGACGGCAGCCAGCAGGAGGCCCCACAGGGCGACCTGTCCATTTGCGTTCGGGTCGCTGAACCAGCCGTCGTTGAACGCGTCGGCGATCCCGGTGTTGACGGCGTCGGAGCCGACTTCGGCGACGGTCGACGGGTCATTGTCGGTGTCGGCGGCAACGGGTTCCGAAGTGGGTGTCGAGCCGGTCGGCACGGAGTCGACAACCGTCGCATCATTCTCATCGGCGGTCTCGTCGATCGGACGGCCGTAGTTGAGGACGGCGGCGCCGACAGTGCCCGCCGAAGCGGCAGTATCGAGTTCGCTCGTGATGATGATTCGTTCACGAGCGGTCCACTTGGGATGGCACGACGTGAGGGTGAGTGTTGCCTTCGTGGGATCGACAGTGGCGACGACCTTGTAATCACTCGGCGACACGATCTGTTGACCCGTGACCCGGTACACGAAGCGACCGTCCACGGTGGTGACGACGATCTCGTCGCCGTTGCGGAGCTTGTCGACGTCGAAGAACGGCTGGCCGTACGTGGTTCGGTGTCCCGCAATCGCCGCATTGCCGAGTTGGCCGGGCATCGGCGTTTCCGGGTAGTGCCCTGGGCCCCTTTTCAGGTCTGACTTCTCCACGCCGGCGACCACGATGTTGTCGACGCCGATCGTCGGCATTTCGATGCGGGCGATGGGATCTCCCTCCTCGACCATCGGTTGGACGGCCTGCGGCTCGAGGGGCACCGTGATGTCGGGCGTGATGTCGGGCGTGATGTCGGGCGTCGTGTCGGGCACTGCGTCGGGCGCGGTGTCGGGCACCGTGTTGACGATCACCGGCGCATCGGTTGTCGTCGTGCCGGCGAGCAGATCCTCGAATTCGGTTTCCAGTGCGTTCTGCGCCCGCGCAGTTTCGATGCCAGTGCCCCAAAGCTGGTAGGCCACGAATCCGAACATGAGCAGGCCGGCTGCGATCAGCGTTTTCCCCAGCCCGCCGATCCACCACCGCCAGTCGTGTGGGTGTGGTGGACGGTCGAACTTGCGCACGCGGCCAGGCTCGACAGAGGGCTCCGCGACGTCCGACACGACCGTCGAAGCTAGCTGGCACTGGACGCCACGCGATCGCGGCTGGCGAACTGTTTCTCCCTAGCGTGGCAGCATGTCCGTGGTCGAACTCACCGAGGCCGTCGCAGTGCTCGGTTCGTTCCCGGCACTGGCCGGCGCGTCGATCACCATCGACGAGGGCGAGATCGTGCTGCTGCGTGGGCCGAACGGCGCCGGCAAGACCACGCTGTTGCGACTCTGCGCCGGATTGGTTCCGATCGTGCGCGGCTCCGGCCACATTCTGGGGTTCGATCTCGCAACACAGCGCGAGGCGATCCGGCAGCATGTCGGCGTGTTGGGCCACCAGAACGGGCTCTATCTCGACCTCACGGTCGGTGAGAACATTCGCTTCTGGGGCGCCACCGTCGGGGCGAGTCACGCCGAGACGAATGCTGCGATGGAGCGCCTCGGTGTGGCCGAGCGGATCGTCGACGTTGCCGTTCGCAAGCTGTCGGCAGGCCAGAAGCGCCGCACCGCTCTTGCCTGCCTCGTCGCCCGACGGGCCCAGTTGTGGCTGCTGGATGAACCGCACGCCGGCCTCGATGCGAGCGCCCGCGACGAACTCGACGTCACCCTCCGTCAGGCGGCGGCCGCAGGGGCCACGATTGTGGTTGCGAGCCACGAACTCGAGCGCGCCGGGTCGTTGGCCACCCGTGCTGTCGACGTGATCGCCGGACGCGTCCACGAGGCTCGTCCGTCCTCGGAGGGAGCGTCGTGAGCTTGTGGCGCATTGCGCGGCTCGTCGCGCTCAAGGATCTCCGCATCGAATGGCACAGCCGGGTCCTCACCAATCAGGTACTGCCCTTCGCGGGCGTCACGATGGTGATCTTCGCGTTCGCCCTCGACTCCGATGCGGTCCTCGAGCGGGTGGCGCCGGGCCTCGTGTGGCTCGCAACGCTGTTCAGCATGCTCGTGCTCGTTCAACGCAGCTTCACCATCGAGACCGACGACGGCGCCCTCGACGGGCTGCGCGTCGCCGGTGTCGACCCCCGGGCGATCTTCCTGGGCAAAGCGGGTGGGCTGGCCGTGCAGCTGCTCGTACTCGAGGTGGTGCTGGTCTTCGCTGCGGTCGTCCTGTTCCGCCAGACGGTGCCGCTCGGTGGGCTTGTGCTTCTTGTCACCACCTTGATCACCGCAACGTGCGGCCTCGCCGCGGTCGGTACTCTGTACGGAGGTCTTGCCGCAGGGTTCAAGGGCCGCGAGACATTGCTCCCGCTGCTCACGCTCCCGGCGGTGGCGCCCGTCCTGATCGGAGCAACACGAGCGGTCGAAGCAGCGCTCGGCACCGCAGGCGCAGTGGTGTCGGACGGTTGGCCCTGGGTGGGCCTGCTGGTCGTCTTCGCTGTTGCCTTCGGGGTCGGCGGATCGTTGGCGTTCGGTCCGTTGATCGACGAATGACCTGACTGAATAACTTGACCAAATGACCAGAACGAATGACCGAGACTGAATGACCCGAACGACAGGGATCGACGAATGACGGAACGGACATGACGACGACCGAATCGAAGCCGACCAGCGCCGGTGTTTCCACTGCAGCGGGCACCGGTACCCGCGGCACAAGAATCCTCGGGATCGCCACCATCGTTGTTATGGGCTGGCTCATCGCGTTCGGGTTGGGCTTCTCGCCCGAAGATCGTGATCAGGGCGAAGCCGTGCGCCTTCTGTACGTGCACGTCCCGACGATCTGGGTTGCGTACGTGGCCTTCATCGTGACGGCGGTGTCGTCGGCGATGTACCTCTTCAGGAAGTCGCTCGGGTGGGACCGTCTTGCAGGTGCAAGTGCCGAGGTCGGCACCATCTTCGTCGGTGTCACACTCGTCATCGGCTCGCTGTGGGGGCGGCTCACGTGGGGCGTGTTCTGGCAGTGGGATGCTCGTCTGACCACCACCGCACTGCTGTTCGTCACCTACATCGGCTACCTCGCCGTGCGGCGCTTGGAGGGCAGCCACGAACAGCGTGCCCGCCGCAGCGCCGTCATCGGCCTGCTGGCCGTGTTGCTCATCCCGCTCGTGCACTTCAGCGTGGTGCTCTGGCGCAGCCTCCACCAGACGGCGACCGTCAACGACGGCGACGCCGACGTCGCGATGGACGGGTTGATGCTCTTCAGCTTGTTCGTCGGCGTCATTGCCTTCACGCTCTTCTACGTCTGGATCGTCACTCACCGCACACGGGTGATGGCGATGGAGGATCTCATGGATGACCACGGCCTCGACGCGGCCCTCGCCGCCCGACTGGCTGAGGCGGGCGAACGTCCAGACGGTGGCCAGACCACCGATCGGGTGACTCACGCGGAAGGGACGAACTGATGGAGGACGCTGGATTCATCCTTGGCGGCTATCTGCTCACGTTCGGTGTGGTCGCGCTGATGGCCTGGCGGGTGTTGCGTTCGGGTCGCAAACTCGCCGACCAGGTGCCGGACGAGGAGAAATACTGGCTCTGAACGAGCAGAATGACACCTGACATGACCGACATGGACCTCTCCCCCCGAGCCCCCGTCGATCC
>DASQFE010000631.1:0-2929 GCA_035633295.1 Ilumatobacteraceae bacterium
ATCGCTCGACTGGCGGCGAAGTTTGGCGTCGAAGTTCATCCCCCCGGTCGTGAATCCGCCGCCGCGGAGAATTTCGAGCATGCCGAGCGTCATCTGCTCGACCGACACGGGGAACCGGTCGAGGTCCCAGCCGAGACGGTCGTCGCCGGCGTTGGCATCGATCGATCCGAAGATCCCCGCCGTGAACGCGGTGGCGATCTCGTGGGCGAAGTCGTGGCCTGCGAGCGTGGCGTGGTTCACCTCGATGTTCACCTTGACCTCGTTCTCCAGGCCGTACTTCTGGAGGAAGGAGTACACGGTTGCGACGTCGTAGTCGTACTGGTGCTTGGTCGGCTCGAACGGCTTCGGCTCGATGAGGATGGTCCCCTCGAACCCGATCGCGTGCTTGTGCTCGATCACCATGTTGAAGAACCGTCCGAGCTGATCGAGCTCGCGGCGCATGTCGGTGTTGAGCAGCGTGTCGTACCCCTCGCGTCCGCCCCACAGCACGTAGTTCTCGCCGTCGAGCCGCTTGGTGGCGGTCATGCAGTGGGCGACCTGCGCAGCTGCATAGCGGAACAGGTCGGGATCCGGATTGGTCGCTGCGCCCGCCTGGAACCGTGGATGTGAGAACAGGTTTGCGGTGCCCCAGAGCAGGCGGACGCCGGTGCGTTCCTGATGGCTCGCGGCCAATTCGACCATCTCGTCGAAGTTGCGGCACGACTCGGCGAACGTCGAACCCTCGGGAGCGATGTCGCGATCGTGGAAGCAGTAGAACGGTGCGCCGAGCTTGGCGAGGAACTCGAAGGCGACCTCCATCTTCTCCTTCGCTGCGGCCATCGGGTCGCGGCCAGGCTCCAGCCACGGACGATCGAGTGTTCCGGCGCCGAAGATGTCGATGCCCTCGGAGTTGAACGAGTGCCAGTACGACACGGCGAAGCGCAGCTGCTCGGCCATCGTGCGGCCCGCCACGACGCGGTCGGCGTCGTACCAGCGGAAGGAGAGCGGGTTGTCCGACTCGGGCCCTTCGAAGCGGATGGTGTCGATGTCGGGGAAGAAGTCGTTGCTCATGTCGGGGCGCGTCCTGTGTTCGGTCGGTGTGCGGCTGCACCGCACGATTCCGGATGTTTGTTGACAAGTATGACAAACCTCGATCTAGAGTGCAACCCATGATTTCGGCAGCTCGAACGCCCCAGTTGCGGCGGTCCAATCTGGCGCTGGTGCTCGATCAGTTGCGACGGCGGGGATCGTGCTCGCGGTCGCAACTCGTCGCGGCAACGGGGCTGACCCGGAGCGCAATCGCCGGCCTCGTCGGCGAACTCGAGGCAATCGGGCTCGTCGTCGAAGCACCGTCGGTGTCCGAGGGTCGACCCGGTCGACCTTCACCCGTCGTGCGGGTCGCCGGTCGGTGCGTCGTCGCGCTCGCCATCGAGATCTTCGTCGACGAGATCGGTGCGGCGTTCGTCGCGCTCGACGGCTCCATCGTCAGCTCGGTCCGGGTGGAGCGACCGCGAGCGCGCGTCGCCGTCGCCGAGACGGTGGCCGACGTCGCGTTGCTGGTCGACCGTTTGGAGGAGCAGCTGCCACAGCGTCAGCGTGCAGGTCACCAGGTGATCGGGTGCGGTGTGTCCGTGCCCGGTTTGGTCCGCGATGTCGACGGTGTCGTCGTAGCGGCACCCAACCTCGGCTGGATCGACGTGTCGCTGGCCGAATCGCTGGCGTTTGCGCTCGGTCGTGATCTCCCGATCCACGTCGGCAACGACGCCGACCTCGGCGCCCTCGCCGAGTCGCGTTTCGGTGCCGGTGTCGGCTCCGATCACATGATCTTCGTGTCGGGCGAGGTCGGCGTGGGTGGCGGGCTCGTCGCCGCCGGTCGGCCGGTCGTCGGGCACCTCGGGTTCGCCGGTGAGATCGGCCACCTTCCGGTGAACCCCGAGGGTCGACGGTGTCGGTGTGGATCGATCGGCTGCTGGGAGACCGAGGTCGGCGAATCGGCGCTGCTCGAGCGAGCCGGCCTCGACCCGGACGGTGGTCGGGCTGCGGTGGAGGAGTTGCTCGACCGTGCAGCGGGCGGGGATCGGCGGGCGGCAGACGCGCTTGCAGCCGAGGCGCGTTGGCTGGCGATCGGTATCGCCGGGCTCGTGAACGTCTTCGATCCCGACACGGTGGTGCTGGGCGGTCTCTTCGCGCGGGTCCTTCCCGCACTCCGAGCACCACTCGATGCCGAGCTCGCAGATCGTCGCTACCGCGCGGCACGTCGGGATGTCGCAGTCGTCGGTGCGGCCTTGGGCCCACGAGCGGTGACGGTCGGCGCTGCCGAGTTGGCGTTTGGTCCTCTCCTCGATGATCCGGCCGGCGTGATGAGTGCGGCCGTCGCCTGATCGTCAGTGAGCGAGCGTCATGGCGCGATCGGGACGCAGGAGAAACGGAGTGAGGTGTGCGGCGAGGTTCGAGAACGGCAGCACGTCAGCGTGCAGGTCGAGACCGAGCGTTTCCGTCATGAATCGTCGGCGGGCCTGAACTCGCTGCCAGGCATCCGGATATGCGGCGGCGAATTCTGTTCGGAGTGACTCGTCGGCCAGCGCCACACCGTCTTCGATGTTGGTCGTGAAGTACGGCGTGCCGGTCGCTGGGATGATGTCGCACTGCAGCGCCATGCCGGAGCGCAACTCGATCCTCGAGTCGGGGAACACCGGCGAGTTGACCCACTCGTCGAGGTGGAGTTGGTGGCCGGGGTTCAGCGAGACCCCGAAGAACGGATCTCCCAGGTGACGATCGACGACGGCCTGCAGCTCGCCGCCGGTCTGTCCGACGTGCAGGTTGCCGTACCAGTCGGCGACAGCCTCGAAGTAGGGAGCGACGAGCCGCGCGACGTAGTCGATGACGCCTTCTGGCAGCTCCTCCGCCTCCTCGACGACGAACCCCGCCCGGCAGTTCAGCGCCCCCCAGA
>DASQFE010000632.1:0-2108 GCA_035633295.1 Ilumatobacteraceae bacterium
ACGAGCACCGTTTGCGCCGTGGGACCGCCGCGACATCCCCGGGTCGTTCAGCGTCGACGACACCGCTCGGCGCGTCGGCAACTACAAGTGGACCGAGATGAAGCTGTTCGAGGCGCTCGGCGGCTGGGTGGCCACCGTGCCAGAGCTCGACGTCAAGATGCGCTTCGGTACGCACTGCTACCACCATGCCTGGCACGCCGACCTGTGGCACAAGCGCCTTCCCGAGTTGCGCGAGATGAAGCCCGAGCGACTCACTGTGCCGGCCAACGACGCAATGGAACGATTCATTGCAGCGATGACCGAACCCGAGGCGCCCGAGCTCACGATCGAGAAACTCGTCGGCGTCTATCGGGTGCTGATACCCCGCTTCATCGCGGCGTACACGTACCACCGCAACAACACGAGCGAAATCACCGACGCGCCGACGATCCGATCGATCAACTTCATCCTCCAAGACGAGTTCGACGACTGGCGCGACGGTGAGATGCTGCTGCAGTCGCTGATCACCACGCCGGAGCACGTCGAGCGCGCCGCCGGCCACCAGGCCCGACTCGAAGCGCTCATGGTGGAGGCCGGCGGCATCACCGGATTCGATAGCATCGGCATGGGGACACACACGACAACTGAGGGAGGCGCCTGATGCGTCAGTTCTTTCCGGTAGAAGACCTCGCCCGCGACGAGCGGTTCGTGCAGACGAACATGGCCGAGCGGATGAAGGACGGCCGCACGGTGCTCGACATCAAAGAGTCGTCGGCCAAGAGCCGCGGCGCCTCCAAGCGCCTCACGCCCGACCGTCACGACGCGTCCGACGCAGCCCGCGGGTTGATGCACGGCATCATGGTCGGCGAGATCCAGGCGCTCGAAGGCGCCGGTCGAACTGCCCACGACTTCGCGGCGGGCGACGGCACCAACGACACGATCCCGTTCGAGCTCAAGCTCGACATGGCCCGCCAGGCCTGGGACGAAGCGCGCCACGTGGAGATCAGCGCCAAGCTGTCCGACTGGATGGGCACCGAACTCGGTGAGTTCGCCGAGAACACCGTGCTGTTCGAAGCGGCCTGCTCGAACGACCCGATCCTTCGCCTCGCCGGCGTCAACCGGGCGCTCGAGGGCCTCGCCATCGACGTGTTCACACAGATGAAGGAGTTCGGCGACATCGCCGGCGACCCGTACCTCGAGTTCTGCGAAGACTGGATGCTCGCCGACGAGGTCACCCACGTGAAGATGGGCTCCGACTGGCTCCGCACGGTCACGGCAAACGATCCCGATCGACGTACCAAGGCGCTCGAGTTCCAGCAGGTCGTCGACAAGCTGTTCAGCTTCGGAGGCGCCCGCGGCGAGAGCGCCGAGAGTTCCTTCAGCCTCGCCCGCCGGTTCCGTGAGCTCGCCGGGTTCACCGACGACGAGGTCGACACGATCTCGCAGATGGACAACGAGGCGCTCGAAGAGCGTCGTGCCCATGTCATTGCCTACCGCGAGCGGGTCGGCGCAGATCACGCACCGGCCTGATGGCGCCTGCCATCACGGGCAAGGTCTCGGTTTCACCCGCCGAGTTCACCTTTGTCAAGTACGAGGCGTCCGTGATCGCCGAGATCGTCACGGAACTCGCCGCGCTGTTCGAGATCTCCAACCCGATCAAGGTGATTGTCGACGAGACCACGCCCTTGGCAAAGCTCTCGGAGGAACTCGACGGCACGTCGTCGGATGCCACCATCACGCTGCACGCCGAGAGCGGCGCGCTGGAAGACCGCAAGCATCCCTTGTCGTTCAGTGCCGACGGTGCCCGCGAGTCGTTCGGGCGCATCCTGCTGCGAGCGCGCGATCGGCTCCGACCCGACTTCGCGGATGTGCCGCCCGACATCGACCTGACGCTCGAAGACAATGCGGCATGGGACACCTACTGCGTTGGACGGTTGGCGCGGCTCGGCATCACGACCAACCAGCAGCGGTGGCGCTACAACCACCGCAACCGGTACGGCTTCGCCGACGGTGTCGATGCCGCGTTCGATGCGCTCTGGAACGCCGACGACCTCAGTTGGTCACAAGTGCTCGCCACCGCCCGCAGCTGACGCTGCGATTCGGTCAGGAGTCGATCAGGTTGCGTCGTA
>DASQFE010000633.1:0-3566 GCA_035633295.1 Ilumatobacteraceae bacterium
CGATGAGGGATCGACGACGCGTCCGCCCTGGGTGATCTCCACCGCACCCGCCGTAGCCAGTCGGCGCGCCGCGCAACGAGCTGGTTCCATCAGTGCCTGCCAACCCTTCGGGTCGACGGACCGGGCCGCTTCACTCGGGCACATGGTGGCGCTGCGGGCACGCTCGTCGAGCAATGCGAGGATCGACGCCTCCAACGCAGCGTCGACCGGCCGTACCTTGCGCCGCCGGCACCGTACCGAGCAGTAGCGCACCTTCTCCCAGTTCTTTTCCCACGCAGCCCGCCACGTCATCGTTCGCCCGCACGAGGCGCACACTTTCGACTGGGGCGTCACGGCACCACGATAGTGAGCTACCGGGTCGGTGAGTTCGCCGCACAGCCATCGGCCGATGCGATGTGGCCCTCGCCCATACGAGTGGGCAGTGCGGTCGACGCACTGCCACGATGCAGCGGTGCCGGACTTGCCGATCCCGACGTTCGAATCGACCACCGCCTGGGTGGCGCAGCACCTCGGGCACCTGGTGTGCGACCCGGGCGCCGAGTCACGACCCGTTCGCCGCGGCGGGCAGCGCGCAGCGGACGCAGCGCTCGGCGCACTCGACGTCAGCGGGTACACGAAGCGGCGCAGCCAGGTGCACCCCCCACACAGCCGGGGGGCGACGGTGCTGTCGCCCTACATCCGCTACGGCCTGATCACCCTGGCCGAAGCGGTCGATGCAGCTCGGGACGCTCCGGCGGCTGACCGACGCAAGTTCGTCGACGAGTTGTGGTGGCAGGAGTACACGCGGCACCTGTACGCGCGAGTCGGCACGCGAAACGTCGGCCCCCTCCGACGCCAGCCGACGGTCGGCTCGCCGCGCTGGCCGCAGCCGATCGACGACGAGATGGTGTGTCTGAGCAGTGTTCGCGACGAGTTGGAGCAGACGGGCTGGTTGGTGAACCAGACACGAATGTGGATGGCGTCGCACTGGTCGGTGCGTGCTGGTCATGACTGGCGAGAAGGCGAGGAGTGGATGTTCCGTCATCTCCTCGATGGGTCGCGGGCGGCCAACCGGTACGGCTGGCAGTGGTCGGTCGGTTCGATGACGTCCGAGTCGTACGGCTTCTCGCGTTGGCAGGTGCAACGTCGTGCTCGCCAGTGGTGCAACTCATGCCCGCTCGCACTGGCGTGCCCGATCGAGGACTGGCCGACGTCGACCGCTGGGGAGCCGATCGACGACGCGCTGCTGCGGTCGGGCCCCGATCTCGGCGGACCGCACGAGCCGATGGTGACCGGCACACCCGAGGAGGTGTGGCTGACTGCGGAGTCGCTCGGCGCTCGCGATCCCGCATTGGTGGCGTGGCCCGCGGCGACGGCCATCTTCGTGTTCGACGAACCGCTGCTGTCGCGTCTTCGTCTCAGCGCCAAGCGGCTGGTCTTCATCGCCGAGACGCTGGCGGAACTCGCCGAACACCGCACCGTGCGGGTGCTACTGGGTGATCCTGTGCTCGATCTGGAAGGCGTCGCTCTGGCATCGACCTTCGCACCCGTTCCCGGATATCGCCGGCGAGCCGAGCGACTCGACGTCGTCGCCACGTACCCCTACCCATGGTTGGTGCCACCCTCTGGGGGTGACGTGCGCAGTCACAGCGCATGGATCCGTCGCAGCGCCGCACGACGTTGACGAGCCGGCGATGCCCGGAGCTCGCGTGATGGTGGCTCCATCAGGGCGTCGGCGAGTTGGGGATTCTTCGTTCGACGTAGGCGTGCAATCGTTCGGCGTCGCCGCAGATGCCGGCCAGGAGCCCCGGAAAGATGAACCGGTGGAACGGTGCGACCGCAATCCAATACGCGCGGCCCAACAGGCCACGCGGGTGGTATCGAGCGGTCTGGACGATGGTCGCACCCGTAGGAGTCGGCTCGATCTCCCATTGCAGCCAGGCATCGCCAGGTAGGCGCATCTCGGCGCGTAGGCGAAGCACCCGATCGGTGTCGAGCGCTTCGACGCGCCAGAAATCGAGGGGGTCGCCGACGGACAGCTGTGACGGGTGAAGTCGCCCGCGGCGCATGCCCACTCCCCCGATCAACGAGTCGAGCACCCCGCGAACGGTCCACAGCCAGTCGCTCGTGTACCAACCCTGGCGGCCACCGATCGAGCACACCACCTGGAACAGTTCCGACGGCGTGGCAGCCACCTGGCGTTCACGTCGATCTCGGTTCACGGTGCCGCCCGCCCACGTCGGGTCGGTGGGCTGCGGCTCGGCCGGTGGACGCCCACCGAGCTCGGCATGGGCCCAGCTCGTCGGAACATCACCGGTGAGCGAGCGACCCAGCGCCAACCCGACTGCTTCGTGATAGGCCAGCTGCTCCGTCGGCATCACCTCGACGGCAGCATCGCCGGTGACCACGACGTCGTTGACCAGGCTCTCGATCAGTGGCCGCGCCAACGACGGTGGGATCGGGGTGACCAGACCGATCCATCGTGACGACAGGCCCGGCGTCAGCAACGGCACCGGGACCACGAGGCGCTTGGCCAACCCCGCCACCTCGGCGTACTGGGTCATCATCTCGCGATAGGTGAGGACCTCGGGGCCCCCAACGTCGAGCACGCGGCCGGTCACGTCGGCGGTCAGCGACTCGACGAGATAGTGCAACACGTCTCGAACAGCGACCGGCTGACACTTGGTATCCACCCAGCGAGGCGTCACCATCGCCGGGAGAACCTCCACCAGATAGCGGAGCATTTCGAAGCTCGCCGACCCGGAGCCGATGATCACCGCCGCACGCAGCTCCACGACAGGAACCGAACCCTTGGCCAACTCGGCGCCCACCTCCTGACGACTGGCCAGATGCTCACTGAGCTCGCCGGACGAGTGATCGCCGAGCCCACCGAGGTAGACGATGCGTCGCATCCCAGCGTCGGCGGCAGCACATCGGAAGTTCTCGGCGACCGCACGGTCGTGCTCGGCCCACTCCACCGACGAGCCGATCGAGTGCACCAGGTAGAAGGCTGCGTCCGCCCCCGCCATTGCATCGGTCAGGTCACCGCCGACGTCGCCCTGAACGATCTCGACATGGTCGTGCCAAGGCGCCGTTGCCACCTTGCCCGGAGTGCGCACGAGGCACCGCACCCGATAGCCGCGCTCGAGCAGCACCGTCACCAAGCGGCCGCCGACGTATCCGCTCGATCCTGTTACCAGTACCAGCGATCCCGGGGGGACACCCCGTACCTCGTCCACCAGCGGATTCTCGCAGTCCCTCGCAGCAGCTCGCCTCAGGCGAGGAGGCTTCGTAGCATCCAGGCGGTCTTCTCGTGGACTTGCAAGCGTTGGGTGAGCAGATCGGCGGTCGGTTCGTCGTGGGCCTTCTCGACCGCAGGGAACACCGAGCGGGCAGTACGTGCGACCGTCTCCTGGTCCTTCACGAGACGGCGGATCATCTCGGTAGCGTCGGGTCGGTCGTCGTCCTCGGTGACCGATGACAGCGCTGCGAACTCTCGAAAGGTTGCCGGCGCTGGTACACCGAGCGAGCGCATACGTTCGGCGATCAGGTCGACGGCGAGGGCGAGTTCGTTGTACTGCGTCTCG
>DASQFE010000634.1:0-4349 GCA_035633295.1 Ilumatobacteraceae bacterium
GCTCGCAGGCAACGTCCCACCGCCGCCGCCACCGCCACCCCCGCCCCCGCCCCCACCTTTCGTGGACACCGCACTCGACGGGGAACCGACTCAGCTGGCTGATCTCGCATCTCCGGCCGATCCGACCCTGCCGGGTGCTCCAACCCTGCCGGGCGATCCGACGCTGGAGGCAGCCGCCGTCGGAGACGCCATGGAGCCCACGATGCAGATGCCGGAGACGGACCCGATGGCCGACGATGGCATGCCACCGACCGATCCGCCCGATGCCCCGGTGGATCCCGATGAGGTGCCCGAAGAACCGGTCCCGTGGTACAAGAAGCCCGGTCCGATCGCCGCGTTGGTTGTTGCCCTCGTGGCAATCGGCGCGCTGGTGGCGTGGCTTATTTTCGGTGGCGACGACGACTCCGACGAGGCGACTGCAACATCGACCTTCCTGGTGTTCGAGACCACCGACGAGACCGGTGCCGACATCGACGTGGGGTTCCTTGTCACCGTTGCCGGACCAACCGACGCACCAACCTCGTTCGTCTGGCTCCGTCCCGACGAAGTGTCACCTGGCCCGACTGCAGGGGAGACGACCGGATCCGACGGTCGCGTCGCATTCGAATGGGAAGCCGATGACACCGTTGCCGACCCCGCCACATGGCAGTCGACAGTCACTGCCGTCGCTCAGGTTCCCCCTCGCTGGACACCGCCGGGCCCGAACGTCGACTGCGTCCTTCGGCCGTTCGACGGCCCGGTGACCTCCGTCTCGATGAACATCCAGCTCGATTCGACTGACGACACCATTGATCGAGTTGCCACGATCACCTTCCCGAACTTCCAGTTTTCTGCCGGGGATTCGGTGACCTGCAAGCTCGTCGCCGGAGCGCCCGCACCGACCACGGTGGTCGACACCACGGTCGTGGAGACCACGGTGGTCGACACAACGGTGGTCGAGACCACCGAGGCGACCACGACAACGACGGTCGCGCCAACCACGACGCCGCCAACGACAGTTCCCCCGACCACGACGCCTCCGTCGACCACAACGACGTCGATCAACATCCCGCCTCCGGTCGCCGGTGACACGCTGTGGGATGTGATCGAGTCGTCTCCCTCCCTGTCGGAGTTCGAGCAGTTCGTGATCGATGCGGGGTATCAGCCGGCGCTGGACGATCCGACGAAGATCTTCACGATCTTCGCCCCGACCAACGAGGCGATCGACGCGGCCAAGACCCAACCGGGTGCAAGCCAACTCCCGACCGATCAGGCGTCGCTCGATGACATCCTGCTGGCCCACGCCAACAACACCGAGGTGGTCCTGCTCAACGACCTGCTGAACCTGCCGAGCATCCCGGTGGTCTGCGGCGGTCCGCAACCGATCACGGCGCAGCCGCCCACCGTGGGCGGCGCCGGCATCTACATCCAGGCCCCGCCGGCGAGCAACGGTGTGCTGTACCTGATCGACAAGGTTCTCACGCCGGTCGGCACGCCGCCCTTCAACTGCTCGGCCACCTGATCCGCCGCCCGTCGTTACTCATGGTTGCCTGACACGATGAGTAACGACGGTGTCGTCGTAGGCTGATTGACCGTGGATCGGCCGATCGGGATGTTCGACTCGGGGTTCGGTGGATTGACTGTTGCTCGCGCCACGATCGACCTGCTCCCCGGCGAGGATCTCGTCTACATCGGCGACACCGGTCGGTACCCCTACGGGTCCAAGCCGCTCGCCGAGGTGCGCCGGTACGCCCATGAGCTGGCGTGGAGCCTCGTGAAGGACTTCGACGCCAAGGCCATTGTCGTCGCATGCAATACCGCAACGGCGGCCGGGCTCGACGACCTCCGAGCCGAACTCCCCGTACCGATCATCGACGTGATCGCACCCGGAGCTCGCGCCCTCGTGCAGACCACCGTGACGGGCCGCGTCGGCGTGATCGGCACTGTCGGCACCATGGCATCGGGCGCCTACGTCCGTGCCATCGTCGGGACTGGTGCGCCCGTTGCGCTTACGAGCGCCGCATGCCCCGGGTTCGTCGAGTTCGTCGAGCGGGGTCAGACGACGGGGGACGAAGTCATGGTGCTCGCCGAGCGGCTGCTCGCGCCCATCCGCGACGCCGACGTCGATGCGCTCCTGCTGGGGTGCACCCACTACCCGTTCCTCGCCCGCACGATCAGCGAGATCATGGGCGCGAACGTGACCTTGGTCAGCTCCGCCGACGAGACCGCGTTCGAGGTGATGCACCGCCTCGGCGAGCTCGGGCTGTTGCGCGACGACGAGCATGTCGGAACCCACCGGTTTGTCTCGAGCGGCGACGTCGAAACGTTCCGGGAGCTCGGCGCCCAATTGCTCGGCCCCGAACTCGACCACACCGAGTTCTGGAACCCTGACGAAGCCTCGCTTCTTTGAACACCGTTGTGGTTCCCGACAGTTCCTACAGTCTCACCAACCCTTGAAATGGAGATCTCCATGGCCCGCCCCGATGGACGCCACAACGACGAACTGCGTCCGATCACGTTCGAGCGCGACTTCACCGAGATGGCTGACGGGTCGTGCCTCGTGTCGTTCGGCAAGACCCGAGTGCTGTGCACCGCTTCGATCGACGACGACGTGCCGAGGTGGATGCGCAACTCGGGCAAGGGTTGGGTGACCGCCGAGTACTCGATGCTTCCCGGTGCGTCACCCGAGCGGATCGACCGCGAGGCGGCTCGTGGTAAGCAGAGTGGGAGGACCGTCGAGATCCAACGCCTCATCGGTCGGTCGCTGCGCGCGGCGTGCGACATGAAGGCCCTCGGCGAACGTCAGGTCGTCGTCGACTGCGACGCCCTGCAGGCCGATGGCGGCACTCGCACGGCCAGTATCTGTGGTGGCTTCATCGCTTTGCACGACGCGCTCGAGCGGGTCGTGCAGCGCGGCGGTCTGTCGGCGAATCCGTTGCACTCGTTCTGCACGGCGATCAGCGTCGGCATCGTCGGCGGGACTCCGGTGCTCGACCTGCCGTACGTCGAGGACAGCACTGCCGAGGTCGACATGAACGTGGTGATGCTCCGCCCGATCGCCGGCGGCGAGGCCCGCTTCGTGGAGGTACAGGGCACCGCCGAAGGGATGGCGTTCTCCCGGGGCGAACTCGATGCGCTCGTTGCGCTCGCCGAGGGTGGCCTCGTGCAGATCGCGGATCTGCAGGCGGCAACGATCGCCACGCCGCCGTCGATGCGCCCTGCCCGCTGAGGCCGCCCGATGATGCAGATCGTGTGCGCGTCGGCGAATCCTGACAAGGTCGTCGAGATCCAACAGCTCCTCGCGGGGGTCGTCGACCTGTTGCCCCGTCCCGCCGGTGTACCCGACGTGTTGGAGCACGCTGGCTCGTTGGTCGGCAACGCCCGCTTGAAGGCGGTTGCGCTCTGTGAGGCGACCGGGCTGCCCGCCGTGGCCGACGACACCGGGCTCGAAGTCGATGCACTCGCCGGTGCGCCTGGCGTCGATGCCGCTCACTATGCCGGTGAGGGTTGCAGCTATGCCGACAACCGCAACAAGCTGCTCGCCGAACTCGATGGCGTCGACGATCGACGGGCCGCGTTCAAGACCGTGGCGCTCGTGGCGTGGCCAGACGGGTCGGAGCTGTACGTCGAAGGCGTCTGCCAAGGGGTGATCACCAGGGTCGAGCGGGGCGCGGTCGGCTTCGGGTACGACGCCGTGTTCCAACCCGACGAGGGTGGGGGAGCGACGTTCGCCGAGATGGGTGCCGATGCCAAGAACGAGATCTCCCACCGCGGACGAGCGTTCAGGGCGTTACTCATTGAGTTGGCGCAACGGTGACGACGAATCCCCGGTGATCACTGCCGGGGATCTCGAAGTCGGCCACGTCGGTCGACACGAGGCCTGCGGTGGTGAGCGCGTGGTCGAGACGAACGAAGGCTGGCACGACGCGGTCGGTCGGCCATGATGCCGAGAACCCCTGGCCGTGCGCGATGTGCGCATCGATGAGGCCCGCATCGAGGAGCTCGCGGAAGTCGGGGTGCCAGTGCGAGGCGTTGAGGTCGCCCACCACCAGTGTGGGTGATGTTGCGTCGCTCCCGATCCGAGCGGCTGTCGCGAGATCGCGCTGCCAGTTCTCGAAGCTGATCAATGGCGTCGGCACGTGCATCGCCACCACGCGCACGTCGCCGTCGGGGCCATCGACATCGACATCGAGACTGTGGTTGTAGGTGTCGGGGGAGTCACCGACCGCCACCGGCTGACGGCTCCACAGTGCGATCCCGCCCGCATACCGATCGGTGCGATCGATGCGGTACGGGTAGTCGTCGGCGAGCGTGGAGGAGCGGAGCGTCGACTGGTGCTCGGCGGTGTACTCGTTGAACACGATGACGTC
>DASQFE010000635.1:0-3138 GCA_035633295.1 Ilumatobacteraceae bacterium
TGGAGGTCGGCTCACCAAGGCGCGACGGGTGTTGCTGGAGGATCTGTGCGACGCAGGTGGTCGCATCACCGCCGAGGAACTCGCCGAGCGGCACGATGACATCGATCTTGCGACCGTGTATCGATCGCTCGCTCACTTCGAGGACGTCGGCGTGGTCGAACACGTGCACCTCGGCCACGGGCCCGCCTCCTATCGCTGGGCGGGCTCGCGCACCATCGCTGCAGTGTGTGAGGGGTGCGGTGCGGTGACCGACATCCCCGCTGAGGAACTCGACACGCTCGCCGCCCGCCTCCACGAGCACTACGACCTGCGGCTCTCGCTCGGTCACTTCGCGCTCTCGGTCCGCTGTCCTCACTGCGCCTGACCTTGCAACAGGGGTCAGACCCCTTTTGCGACATTCGCGCTCTCCGTGAGCTGCCCTGCCTGCCCGTAACGCGCCATTCACAGCGCCGCCTTTCATCCGGACGGTCGCTTTGACAAACTGTTAAGCGTGACCGAGCTTGCTGACGCGCCCGCCAACCTCGATGAGAGCGACGCCACGACGGTTTCGTTCGTGGTGAACGGCACACCCGTGGCCGTCCGGCGATCGCACCCGCATCTGCTGGCTGCACTGCGCGAAGAACTTGACATCACCTCGCCCAAGGACGGATGCTCGCCGTCGGGCCAATGCGGGTGCTGCACCGTGTTCGTGGACGGCAAGGCCATCGTCGCCTGCCAGTGCAGCATGGACAAGGTCGAGGGCTCGTCCGTTGTGACGCTCGAAGGAGTCGATGAGACCGAACGCCAGACGTTCGCCGATGCGTTCGCTGCATGCGGAGGCCTCCAGTGCGGGTTCTGTATCCCGGGCATCGTGATGCGGGCCAAATCGCAGATCGACAAGAAGGGCGCGGCGCTCACCCGCGAGGGCATGGCACCGCACCTCGGCGCCCACCTGTGCCGCTGCACCGGCTACGTGAAGGTGCTCGACGCGATCGAGGCCGTGGCGCTGGGCACTGTGTGCACGCCGGCACTTTCGGCCACCGTCGGCGGCGGGGGAGCGAAGTACGAGGCCGCCCCGCTGGCGCTCGGCGACCGTGGCTACGTCGACGACATCCGCGTGCCGGGGATGCTGCACGCGGCACTGCACCTGACAGATCATGCGCGTGCCGACATCGAGGCGATCGACGCGTCTGCGGCACTCGCCGCCCCAGGTGTGGTAGCCGTGTTCACCGCCGACGATCTGCCCGGCGAGCTGCGGGTCGGGATCATCTACAAGGACTGGCCGGTCATGATCCCGGTGGGTGGCCGCACGTCGTACGCCGGTGACGTGATTGCCGTCGTCGTGGCCGACACGCGCGATCACGCACGGGCTGCCGCCGAGTTGGTCGAGGTGTCCTACGACGTGCACCGACCGAACACCGATGCCCGTGCCGCGCTGCACGACAATGCGCCGCTGTCGGTGTGGGGCACCGACTCGAACGTGCTGTCGACGAGTGCCTACACGCGAGGCGCCGACTTCGGCGATGCGTTCGCGGCGAGCGCGTTCACGGTGCACGAGACGTTCCAGACGCAACGCATCGAGCACGCGTTCCTCGAACCCGAGTCGACCCTCGCCATCCCGTCCGGCGACGACGGAGCCCGCACACTCCACGTGTACTCCGGTGGGCAGGGCGTCTGGGACGACCGCAACGACATCGCGGCGGTGCTCGACGTCGACGCGTCGCGGGTGACCGTCGAACTCGTCTCCAACGGTGGGGCATTTGGCGGCAAGGAGGACATGAGCAACCAGGCGCAAACTGCGCTCGCCGCGTGGAAACTCGGTCGGCCGGTGAAGTGCACGCTGTCGCGTGAGGAGAGTTTCCGGATGCACGCCAAGCGGCATCCGATCGAGCTCGAGTACTGGGCGGGCTGCGACGCCGATGGCCGGGTCACCGCATTGAAGGTGCGCGGCATCGGCGACTCCGGCGCGTACGCGAGCGTCGGCATGAAGGTGCTCGAGCGTGCGGCCGGGCATGCATGCGGGCCGTACCGCTGGCCGTCGCTCGACATCGAGACGATCGCCGTGCGCACCAACAATCTCGTGTGCGGAGCGTTCCGAGGGTTCGGCGCGAATCAAGCGCAGTTCGCGATGGAGGGTGTCCTCGACCGGCTCGCCGAGCAGGTCGGCATCTCCGGCTGGGAGATCCGCAAACGCAACGTGATCAAGCCCGGCGACGAGTGGGGCCCCGGCCAGATCATGGACGATGGTGCCGGTGGAGCCGAGGCGTGTCTCGACCAGATCAAGGCGTCGTACGACGCGGCGATCGCTTCGGGCAAGGCGGTGGGACTCGGGCTCGGGCTGAAGAATTCGGGGCTCGGTAACGGGTTCCGTGAGGTGTCCAAGGCGGTCGTTCACTTCGTGGCGCCCGTCGGTGAAGCGCCGGGACGGATCGAGGTGCGCCACGGCTGGACCGAGATGGGCCAGGGCGTGCACACCGTGGCGTTGCAGGTCGCGGCGCAGGAACTCGGTGTCGATCCGGAACGCATCGACGTGATCGTCGACACGACCCGCGAACTGGGCTTCGGCCAGACCACCGGGTCGCGCGGCACGCTGATGGTGGCCGGCTCGGTGAGCGATGCATCGGCCGCCGCGCTGGCGGGTGGTTGCGAGATCGGGGTCGACTACGAGGGCGAGTACGTCGTCGACTGGACGCAGAAGCTCGGCGATCCGAAGGTGAAGAACCCGACGATCCACGCCGTGTTCAGCTTCGCTGCGCAGATGGTCATCGCCGATCCCGAGACGGGCACCATCGAGAAGGTGGTCGCCGTCCACGACGTCGGCAAGGCGGTCAATCCGACGCTCGTGGAGGGCCAGATCGAGGGCAGCGTGCACATGGGGCTCGGGTATGCACTGACCGAGGACTTCCCGACCGATCCCGAGACCGGCTTCCCGACGAACATGACGCTGCGGTCACTCGGCATCCTGCGCGCCAAGGACGTGCCGGAGATCGAAGTGCAACTCGTCGAGGTGCCCCAGCCCCGGTCACCGTTCGGCATCAAAGGAGTGGGCGAGATCGGCCTCGTGCCCACCGCTCCGGCGGTCGCTGCCGCCCTCCACGCCGTCGATGGTGAATGGCGAACCACCCTCCCCATGCGCCGCTGACCCCCAGCACCGACCGA
>DASQFE010000636.1:0-1733 GCA_035633295.1 Ilumatobacteraceae bacterium
CGTTCACGCTCACCAACAACGGCTCGGCCGGCTCGGTGCTCACCATGCCCATCATCAACCAACCGCAGGTGGCGATCATCTCCACCGACGCAATCGTGCGTCGTCCTGTCGTCGCCATCGGCCCCGATGGGGGTGAGGCCATCGCCATCCATCCGGTCGGCAATCTGGCCATGAGCTGGGATCATCGGGCCTTCGACGGCGCCTATGCCGCGGGATTCCTCAAGCGGGTCAAGGAGATCCTCGAGTCGAAGGACTGGTCGACCGAACTCTGACGAGTTCGCCTGACGTGACGATCGTGTCGGATCCGCTGCGCGTCCGCTGGTTGGGCCGAGTGCCCTATCGCGAGGCGCTCGCAGTCCAGACCTCGTTGCTCGAGCACGGCGGCGGACAGCACCTGTTGCTGCTCGAACATCCGCACGTGTTCACCCACGGCGCCCGGTCCGACCTGTTGGTCAACCTGCGCTGCGAACCGGCGGCGGTCGGGGCGGAACTCGTCGCAGTGAAGCGCGGCGGCGACATCACCTATCACGGTCCGGGCCAGCTCGTCGGTTATCCGATCGTCAACATCGACAACCGCCTCGGGGCATCGGCGCACGTGTGCAACGTCGAGGGCCTCATCATCGACGCGCTCGTCGAACTCGGGCTGCCCAACGCCGGTCGGCTCGACGGGTTCGCGGGGGTGTGGCTCGACGCTGACGGCTGCGAGCCGCGCAAGATCTGCGCCATCGGGGTGCGCTTGTCGCACGGACGCACGATGCACGGGTTCGCGCTCAACGTCACCACCGACATGGCCTACCTGCGCGAGCACATCGTGCCGTGCGGCATTGCCGACAAACCGGTGACATCGCTCGCGGAGGAGGGCATCGACGCAACGATGCGCGATGTGGTCGACATCGTCGCCTGTCTGGCGGGTGAACGTTGGGCGAACGGCGTGATCGAACGCCAGGACGTGGCATGGAAGCACGCCGCTGATGGTCGCGATCTGTCGGCGTTTTCGCGGGGCGAAGGTCCGGGCGAGCAGGTAAAGCTGGTGTCCGACCGCGCAACGGCACGGCTCGAAGCGGCCGGTGTCACGGCGGGTTTGTCGATCGAAACCCGAAAGCCCGAATGGCTGCGACCGAAGGTCGCGCTCGGCGAGGGCGTGACGACCCTGCGCAAAACGATCCGCGAGCTCGGCTTGGTCACCGTTTGCGAAGATGCCGGGTGTCCGAACCTGTCCGACTGTTGGGCCGACGGCACGGCGACGTTCATGGTGCTCGGTGAGCGGTGTACGCGGGCGTGTGGGTTCTGTCTTGTCGACACGAACAAGCCACTCGCCCCCGCGGCCGACGAACCTGCACGCGTTGCCGAGGCGATCGACCGGATGGCGCTCGACCACGTCGTGCTGACGATGGTCGCCCGCGACGATCTCGCCGACGGCGGGATGGCCCACGTCGCGGCGTGTGTCGATGCGGTTCGGTGGCGACGGCCGGAGGCAAAGGTCGAGACGCTCATCTCCGACGCCAAGGGAGATGCCGCGTCGCTCGACCTGCTGTGCTCGGTGCGTCCGGACGTGCTCAACCACAACGTCGAAACCGTGGCTCGTCTCCAGCGCGCCGTGCGACCGTCGGCCGGATACGCCCGGTCGCTGTCGGTACTCGCCCGGGCGAAGGCACAGGGTTTGACGACCAAGACCGGGTTCATGGTGGGTCTCGGCGAGACGGACGACGAGGTCGTCGGATGCCTGGCCGATC
>DASQFE010000637.1:0-3368 GCA_035633295.1 Ilumatobacteraceae bacterium
CGTCGTTGCGGCCGTGGCGCCGTCGTGGTGCAAGAAGTCGTCCCAACCGACCGCACCTTCGGGCACGTCTCCACGGAGCACGACGATCGTGCGCAGGGCCGGGAGTTCGACATCGGCTGATCGGAGCATCTCGACGTAGTCGTTGCCGAGGAAGCCGTTGACACACAGCAGCATGGAGGCGCCGCTGCGTTCGATGATGTCGGCTGCCTCTCGCCCCTTGAACCGGGTGTTCAACGGCACGAGCACGCCACCGGCCGACGATGCGCCGAGCGCGGCGATCACCCATTCGCCGATGTTCGGCGCCCAGATGGCCACCCGGTCGCCGCGCTGCAACCCGTTGGCGACGAACGCCGCCGCCGCGCGGACCACGTCGTCACCGAGCTCGGCGAAGGTGAGCCGAACGGCGCCGTCGACCAGCGCCTCGCCGGAACCGAATCGTCGGGCCGCCTCTTGCACCTGGCGCCCGATGGTGTCGGCGGTCATCGCAGGTGGTCGAGCGACAACATCTCGATCGCGTTGCCGCGCAGCACCTTGTAGACGATCTCGTCCGACAGTCCCGCGGTCTGCTCCTCGGCGATCTTCAGGCTGTGAGGCCAGGTGGAGTCGCTGTGGGGGTAATCGGTTTCGTAGGTGACGTTGTCGACGCCGATCTCCTCGATCGACCGCACGCCGTGGGGGTCGTCGAAGAAGCATCCGTAGACGTGGTCGCGGAAGAGCTCCGACGGTGGCTGCAGCACCTTGTCGGCGATCCCGCCCCAGCCGCGGTTCTCGGTCCAGACCGTGTCGGCGCGCTCGAGGATGTAGGGGATCCAGCCGATCTGGCCCTCGCTGTAGGCGATCTTCAGGTCGGTGAACTTGTTGAACAGCCCGCTCATCAGCCAGTCGACCATCGAGAAGCAGCAGTTGGCGAACGTGAGCGTCGAGCCGACAGCCGCGGGGGCGTCGGGCGACGTCGACGGCATCTTGGACCCCGAACCGATGTGCATGTTGATCGTGACCTTGGCCTCGTTGCATGCCTCGAAGAACGGCAGCCAGTAGCCGTCGGCATCGTGGATGCTGGGGAGCCCGAGGTTCGGCGGGATCTCACTGAAGCACACGGCGTGCACGCCACGCTCGGCGTTACGCCGCACCTCGGCCGCGGCGAGGACCGGGTCCCACAGCGGCACGATGATGAGCGGGATCAGCCGCCCGCCCGACGGGGCACACCACTCGTCGACCATCCAGTCGTTGTAGGCCTGCACGCACAGCAGGGCGAGTTCCCTGTCGGACGCCTCGGTGAAGGTCTGGCCGCAAAAGCGCGGCATCGTCGGAAAGCACAGTGACGCTTCGACATGGTTGATGTCCATGTCGGAGAGCCGGTCGGGAACCAGGAACGAGCCGGGCCGCATGTCGTCGTAGGTGATGCCTTTCAGGGTGATGTCCTCGCGAGCGAAACCGACAGCCGTGTCGAGGCGCAGCAGCGGCCGACGGAGGTCCTCGTAGAACCACCAGTCGACGGGGTCGCCGGGGTCGCCCGGTTCACCGGGGACCGCCGAGAACTTCCCTCCGATGAACTCGATCTCCTTGACCGGTGCTCGCACGATCCGTGGACCCACGTCGCGGTACTTGGCCGGGAGGCGGTCGGACCACACGGAGGCCGGCTCGATCACGTGATCGTCAACCGAAATGATCTTGGGGAGATCTCGCATAGGGTGAGGTTACTTACTTTCTGACGGTCCGTCAGATTCGGCTTCGGGGGTGGTTCACGAGTGGAGTTCACATCATTGATCTACGAGGCCGATGGCCCGGTTGCGTGGGTGACGTTGAATCGTCCCGATCGTCACAACTCCTTCGACGAGGTGCTGACCGGGGAGTTGCAGAGCCTGTGGCGCCACCTTCGCTACGACGATTCGATTCGGGCGATCGTGCTCACCGCCGCCGGCGACAAGGCGTTCTGCACCGGCATCGACCGCAACTGGTCGGTGGCGCAACCGACGAGCCCGTTCATGATCGACGACCCCGGCATGCTCCTCGGCCCGAAGACCGCTGATCTGTGGAAGCCCGTCATCGCCGCGGTCAACGGCATGGCCTGCGGTGGGGCGTTCTACCTGCTCGGCGAAGTCGAGTCGATCGTCGCCGCCGATCACGCGACGTTCTTCGATCCGCACACCACCTACGGGATGGCGGCCAGCTACGAACCGATCCTGCTCTACGGGCAGCTGCCGTGGGGTGAGCTGTGTCGTCTGGCGCTGATGGGGAACCACGAACGCATGTCGGCAGCCCGGGCCCACCAGATCGGTTTCGTGCAGGACGTCGTCCCACTGGCCGAGCTCCGCACGGCCGCCGCTCGCATCGCGCACGCCATCGCGTCGCAACCGGCGGCTGCGGTCGAGGGCACCTTGCGATCGTTGTGGGCGGCCCGCCAGATGGCTCGCGCCCAGGCGCTCGCAATGGCTCCGCACCTCGTCACGCTCGGCAACACGCCGGAGGCCATGGCGCAGGGGCAAGCAGCATTCGCCAGCGGCGTCCGCATCGAGCCCCACGTGCGATGATCGACGTCGGCGTCGCCCTCCCGCAGATGGCCACCGGTCTCGACAGGGGCCGGTTCCGTGAATGGTGCGCCGGCATCGACGACGGGCCATTCGCCAGCATCTCCGCCGGTGAGCGGATCACGTTCCACAACCTCGAGGGCATCACCGCATGCGCCGCAGCGGCGGTGCTCACCAGTCGGGTTCGTGTGCTCGCCAACGTCATCGTGTTGCCGTGGCACCGCACACCGTTGATCGCCAAACAGCTGGCCACCATCGACGTGCTGTCGGACGGTCGGCTCGACGTCGCCGTCGGTGTCGGCGGTCGGGGCCAGGACTACCTCGCCCTCGAGGTGTCCGACAGCGGCCGTCATCAGCGCCTCGATCAGGCTGTTGCCGAGGTGCGCAGCCTGTGGGCCGGCGGGCTCGCGCCGGACGGGCAGCCCGTCGGGCCGGCGCCGGTACAGGCCGGCGGGCCGAGGTTGCTCGCCTCAGCGATGGGACCCAAGTCGATGGCACGAGCGGCCCGGTGGGCCGACGGCGTCAGCGGGTTCAACCTGCTCGCCGACGCTGCCCAGATCGCCGAGTCATGTCGTGCGGCCGAGCGAGCGTGGTCCGATGCCGGCCGGGCTGATCGCCCCCGCCTCGTCACCGGTTCATTCGTGGCGCTCGGCGACGATGCGGAAACGACGCTGCGCGAGTTCGGGTACCGCTATCTCGAGGTCTTCTCCCCGGCACTGGCGCGTGGTCTCGCCGACGCACTGCCGCTGTTCACCCCCGATGCGCTGGCCGCAGCGCTGCTGGCGGCCGAAGCTGCGGGTTGTGACGAGTTCATCGTCGTGCCGGCCTCCAGCGACCCGG